>JBLRXE010000191.1:0-5277 GCA_047920895.1 Roseovarius sp. | reverse complement strand
GGGGGGCATGGCGTGGGTCAGCCCCGCGTGAAGGTAAAGTGCGCGGGCCTGGCGGGTGAGGTCGGCGGGGGTTTCGAGGATCACACCCCGAGGGGCGTGGATCATGCCGGGCCAGAGCGGTTCCGCCGCATGACACAGGACGCAGCGCAGGGCGACAATTTCCTGCACCGCGTCAAAGCCGGGGGTCTCGGCCAGGCGGAGTTGGGCGGGGCTGAGGCGGGTGGATTCCGCTGTCGTCGGGTCGCCGAGCGCGGACAGCCAGACGATGATGGCGAAGATCAGCGCGGTCAGGCCCCATGCCCACCAAGGGCGGCCACGCCGGGCGTGCTGCGTGTTGAAGAAATGCCGGATGGTGACGCCCATCAGGAAGACAAGAGAGGCGATGAGCCAGTTGTAGGGCGTGGCAAAGGCGAGCGGGTAATGGTTGGAGAGCATCAGGAAGATGACAGGCAGGGTGAGGTAATTGTTATGGGTCGAGCGCAGCTTGGCGATGTGTCCATAGCGCGCCTCGGGCCTGCGCCCGGCGCGCAGATCGGCCACCACGATGCGCTGATTGGGCATGATGATGAGAAACACATTGGCGGTCATGATCGTGGCGGTGAAGGCGCCCAGATGCAGCATCATGGCGCGGCCTGTGAAGACCTGGGCATAGGCCCAGCCCATCGTGGTCAGGAGTGCGAAAAGGAGCAGCATGAGCAGGGTCGGGCGCGCGGCCAGCCCAGATTTGCAGAGGCGGTCGTAGATGAGCCAACCGAGGCCCAGCGAACCCGCCGAGAGGGCGATGCCCTGCATGGCATTGAGCGGGCTGTCGGCGCTCAGCAGGGTGAGATCGGCGGCGGTCCAATAGACCAGCATAAGGAGGGCCGCCCCCGAGAGCCAGGTGGCGTAACTCTCCCATTTGAACCAGGTGAGGTGGTCGGGCATCTGCGCGGGCGCCACAAGGTATTTGCGGATGTGGTAGAAACCGCCGCCATGCACCTGCCATTCCTCGCCCTGCGCGCCGGTGGGCAGATCGGGGGCGCGGCGCAGGCCGAGATCGAGGGCGATGAAATAGAAGGAGGCGCCGATCCATGCCATGGCGGTGATGACATGCAGCCAGCGGGCGGCAAACCCGGCCCATTCGAGAAGGATCGCCGGGTCCGGCATCTGTGCGCGCTCCTCTTGGTCCTGTGTGGCGGGATCAGCTTAGCGGTTGTGGCGGCGCTGTCCATGGGGCAGCGCGCGGCGGGGGATTGCCTGCGTGTCTTTGCAAATGTAGTCTGGTGTGTATGCGAATTTGCAAAGGGTGCGCGCCATGGCGATCCAGAAACTCTATGCCGGGGCCAAGCTGCGCGAGACGCGGCAGCGGCTGGGCCTGACGCAAAAGGATTTCGCGGGCAAGCTGGGCGTGTCGTTGCCCTATCTCAACCAGATGGAGAACAACAACCGGCCCGTGAGCACGACGGTGGTTCTGGCGCTGGCGCAGGAATTCGGCTTCGATGTGACGGAGTTGAGCACGGGCGATGCCGAACGGATGGTGAGCGACATGCGCGAGGCGCTGGCCGATCCGGTGTTTGGCGACGACGCGCCGCCGCTGGCCGATCTGCGGTTGACGGCGTCGAACGCGCCGGCGCTGGCGCGGGCGTTTCTGGAATTGCACAGCGCCTATCGTCAGACCCACGAGCGGCTGGCGAGCCTCGACGAGGCGTTGGGGCGCGAGGATGCGCGCAACCAGACGAGCCCCTGGGACGAGGTGCGCGACTTTTTTCATTATTGCGACAATTACATAGATGCGGTGGACCATGCCGCCGAGCGGTTCGCGGAGGCGGGCGGTGGGCAGACGATTTCGGACCTGGCCTGTGCGCGATTGGCGGCGCTGGGGATTTCGGTGGTCGAGGCGGATACGGCGCAGTTGCGGCATTACGACCGTGCCGCCGGGGTGCTGACGCTGTCGTCACGCGCGGCGCCCGAGAGCCGGCGGTTTCAGCTCTTGCTGCAACTGGCGCTGGTGACGCAGGACCAATTGCTGGAGGCGACGCTGGATTTCGCGCGGTTTCAATCCGAGGCGGCGCGGTCCATCGCCAAGATCGGGCTTGCGAATTATTTCGCGGGGGCGGCGATGATGCCCTATGGCCGGTTTCTGGCCGGGGCGCAGGAGGTGCGGCACGATCTGGAGGTGTTGGCGCATCGGTTCGGCGCCTCGATCGAACAGGTCTGTCACCGTCTCTCGACGTTGCAGCGGCCGGGGGCCAAGGGCATCCCGTTTTTCTTTGTGCGGGTCGATCAGGCGGGCACGATCACCAAGCGCCATTCGGCGACGCGGCTGCAATTCGCGCGGTTCGGGGGGGCGTGCCCGCTCTGGAACGTGCATCGCGCCTTCGAGACGCCGGGGCGGTTTTTGCGGCAATTGGCCGAGACGCCGGACGGGGTGCGCTATATCAGCCTGGCGCGCGATGTCTCGAAGTCGGGGGGCAGTTTTGGCGCGCCGGTGCGGCGGTTCGCCATTGCGCTGGGCTGCGAGGTAAAGCACGCGGGCGATCTGGTGTATGCCGACGATCTGGATGTGAGCCATGCGCGGGCGTTCGAGCCGATCGGCATTTCGTGCCGGATTTGCGAGCGGGCGGAGTGTCATCAACGCGCGGTGCCGCCGCTGGAGCGGCGGTTGCAGGTCACGCCCGACGAGCGTGGCGTGCTGCCCTATCGGGTGGGGTAACCTGGCGCTCAGAGGCTGTCGATGAAGCGTTCGGCCACGCGGGCCTTGATCTCGTCGCGCGCGACGAGAAGTTCGAGACAGCGCAGGGTGATGTCGGTGAAGCCGTAGCAGGTATCGCAGAGCAGGGCCAGTTTGCGCAGGGCGTCGCTGTCGAGCGCGTCGGGGCGGGAGAGGTCGCGCAGGTAGAGGATGTCGCCATCCAGCATCTGTTGTGGCGTGGCGCTCTCGATGCGGCCGAGCCAGCGGGAGCGCAGGAGACGTTTCTCGATATGCAAGAAGGAATGTGGCACCAGCCCGTACGCCTGCAAAAGGCGGTCGATCTCGCCGAAGGAGGGCTGGTTTTCGTAAAGGGGGAAGAAATTGACCTCGGTCTGCACCGCCAGCGTTTGCGACAGCGCGGTCTGGGCGTGGGTGAAGATCATCGTTTCGGCGCCCTGCACGTCGATCTTGAGGAAATCGACCCGGCCGATGCCTTCGATCTCGTCGAGCCTGCGGCTGGGGAGGTCGACATGGCCAGTGGGCCGTGCGGCGCGGCGCAGGCCAAGCAGGTGGTCGAGCGTCGGCTGGCGGATTTCGAGGAGCGAGGCCAGGCCGGAGCCGCGGTAGAGATTGAGCCGGTGCGCCGCGCCATCGCCCACCACGTCGGGAAAATAGGTCTCGTGCGGGGATTTGCGGGCGTTGAGCGCGGCCAGGGCCTCGGGCTGGGGTTCAAAGCCGGTGACATGGGCGTGGCCTGCCGACAGAAGCTCTTTGTAGGGCGCGTCGTGGTTCATCGGGTTGGCCCCGATGTCGAGGATGCGCAGGGGATCGGTCAGACCCAGGGTGCGCACCAGATCGGCGAGCCGTTGACGCGCGCGCGCCTCGGGGGAGGGGGCCGCGCGGGGGGGGGCAACGGGCGTGGGCTGCACCGCGCCGAGGCTGGCCCCGGTGCCGTCGCGCAGGTCTGCGAGCACCTGCATCACCTGTGCTGCGACATGCGCGGGCGTGCGGTCTTGAGCCAGCGCCAAAGCTGCCGCGCGGCGGGTGCGCAATTCGTCATCAGGCATGTCGATCAGCCGCATCATCATCCGCAGAAGACCGCGCGGCGCGTTGGGATCATAGAGCAGGTCGTGATTCTCGGGGGCCACATGGGCGCGCAGCGCCTCGGTATCGGGGCCAATCACCGGCAGGCCAAAGCCCTGCGCCAGCATGACCGAACCAGAGGTGAAGAGATTGCCGAAAGGGGCCACAAAGACCTGCGCGCGGGCAAAGATGCCGGCCACGTCCGTATCTGGCACGGCCTCGTCGGTGATGTCGATCGCGGGGCTATCCTTGAGGCCGCGAAAGAGTTTTTGGTGGCTGCGCGCGGCGCGGCCGCACAGGTGCAGGTGAAAGGGCACCTCGCGCCGGATCAGCGCGCGGGCGGTATCGACCAGCGTATCCAGCCCCTTGTTGGCGCGAAAGGCGCCGAAGAAGAGAAAGGCGCGCGCCGTGCAATCGGGCAGGTCGCGCGCAAGGCTGGTCTGGGCCGGTTCGTAATGGCCAAGATAGCTGGGGTGCGGGATGATGCGCAGGCGCAGGGGATCAACCCCCCAGTCCTGTTGCATATGCAGTGCGGCATCGGGGGTGTGGACATGCACCAGATCGGCGAGCGCCACGACGCGGGCGCGCGCGGCGTGGAAGGTCTCGGGGTCCATGTCGCGATGCGGGGTTCGGTTGTGGACGGTCCAGAGGATGCGCCCGCCACCGGCCTTGAACGCGGCAAGGGCGGCCAGATCGCGCGCGGCCTCGCTGGCATTGACGGCGCTGTCGCGGGAGTGCCCGAAGATGAGGTCATCCCAGTGCAGGTGCAAGAGGCGGTGCCCCTCGGCCAGCAGCCGGGGCAGATCGGTGATCTCGGTCTTGGCCAGGGGCTCGGGGCGAAATCCGGCCTCGTCGGCGGCGTAGAGCAGGTGTTGGTAGGGATTGCCGCGCGACATGGGCAGATTGAGGACCGGAACCGGGTCCGCCGCCCTCGGCGCGGGGGCGGTCTTGATCGTTGCGCTTTTCGCCATGTTCTGCCTCTGCCCCGAGAATTACCAATCACGAGGCCGGCGGGGTCAGCGGGGCTGGGTGGTCTCTGGTCGCGGTGTTTTGCCCCGCGCTGCCCCCTTATGTCCCGGCTCTGGCCCACCCGTCCGGCCCTGGCGCCATGATGACCGCAAGTTGTGTGCTAGTCCAGTTCAAACACGGTGCGGGCGCCGGCTCTGGGGGCTGGAATGAGGCTGCGCGATCCGGTGCGGGGCCAGGGGAATGGTTTGGCGATTGACCGGCTGTATTGCGGTGATCCCGGGTCTGTCTGTCGCATCGTTCGGGCGCAAAGCGGTCACGGCGCGCGCGGTGGGGCTTGACCTTGGGGGGCACAGCGGGAACAAGTGGCGCAGAGTCGGATTCCCCAAGTCTTTTGGGGCGGGCACCGCTATGCTTGGTGCGCGTGACCCGCCCCCTGCTGGTCTCCTGAAAGGAGGGTTTGATGAAGTTCCATTTCCCCATTGTCATCATCGACGAGGATTTCCGGTCCGAGAATTCTTCGGGGCTGGGCATCCGGGCCATGGCCAAGGCCATGG
>JBLRXE010000190.1:0-5291 GCA_047920895.1 Roseovarius sp. | reverse complement strand
GTGATGGACAATGTCGAGGTGCCCGAATCCGCACTTCTGCCCAATGTTCAAGGGCTTAAAGGCCCCTTTGGATGTCTCAACCGCGCCCGGTACGGCATTGCATGGGGTGTCATGGGGGCCGCCGAATTTTGCTGGCATGCGGCCCGGCAATACGGGCTGGATCGCAGACAGTTCAACCGACCCTTGGCGCAGACGCAGCTTTTCCAGCTGAAACTGGCCAATATGCAGACCGAAATCACCCTCGGGCTGCAGGCCGCCCTGCGCGTCGGCCGCCTGATGGACGAGGCCAACGCTGCCCCCGAAATGATCTCGATGATCAAGCGCAACAACTGCGGCAAGGCGCTCGAGATTGCCCGCCACGCCCGCGACATGCACGGCGGCAACGGCATTTCCGAAGAGTTTCAGGTCATTCGCCACATGGTCAACCTGGAAACGGTCAATACCTACGAGGGCACGCATGATGTGCATGCGCTCATTCTTGGCCGGGCGCAGACCGGGCTTCAGGCCTTTTTCTGAGCCATGCCGGGCCTTGGCAACCTCTGGCGCGAGAGTGCCGCTGAAACCTTCGCAGCGCCCCCTTTGCGCGGCGAACGCATGGTGGATCTGGCCATCATCGGCGCGGGCTTTACCGGACTGTCGGCGGCGCTGCATGCCGCAGGGCAGGGGGCCGATGTGGCGGTGCTCGAGGCCGAAACCGTGGGCGAGGGGGGCTCTGGTCGCAACGTGGGCCTTGTCAACGCAGGGCTTTGGCTCCCGCCTGATGAGGTCTGCAAGATCCTGGGGCCAGAGGCGGGCGAACATCTCAACGCGGTTCTGGCCGAGGCCCCATCGCTGGTCTTTGACCTCATAGCAGAGCATGACATCGCCTGCGAGGCCACCCGCAACGGCACCCTGCATCTCGCCCACGCGCCCAAGGCCATGACAGACCTGAAATCGCGTCACGCGCAACTCGCTGCACGCGGCGCGCCGGTGCGCCTTTTGGACATGAAGTCCACTGCGCAACGCACGGGAACAAATAGGTTTTATGGCGCACTGCACGATGCCCGCGCGGGCACCATTCAGCCGCTCGCCTATGCGCGCGGCCTGGCCCGCGCCGCTCAGGACGCAGGTGCCTTGATCTGTGAACAGACCCCCGTCACCGCCGCTGAACACCGCAGCGGCCAGTGGATCATCACCGCCCCCGGCGGCAAACTCCGGGCGCGGCATCTGCTCATTGCCACCAATGCCTATCACCGCGCCGTCACCCATGTGACCCGCCCCGACGTGCCGATTGTCCAGTATTTCCAACTGGCAACCGCCCCTATCGGTGACAATCTGGCAGGCGATATTCTGGCCGGGGGCGAGGGCTGTTGGGATACCGGCCTCGTGATGACCTCGGTGCGCCGCGACCGGGCAGGGCGCGTGATTCTGGGCGGCATGGGCGGCGATGCAGCCCTCCATGAAAACTGGGCGCGGCGCAAACTGGCGCAGCTTTTCCCGCGTCTGGCCGGGGCTGAGATTGCCCATGCCTGGGCCGGGCGCATCGCCATGACCCATGATCATTTGCCCCGGATTCAACGCATGGGGCCGGGCGCGCTGGCGATCTTCGGCTATTCCGGGCGCGGCATCGGCCCCGGCACCGTCTTTGGCCGTGCCGCCGCTCTGGCGCTCTTGTCAGGCGACGAAAGCGGCCTGCCGGTGCCTGCGGTGGAAAGCCATTCCGAACAGTTTGTTGCACTCAAATCGCTCTACTACGAAACCGGCGCGCGACTCGTGCATGCCATTGCGGCCCGCCGCTGAGCAGATTTGCACACTGACTGTTTAACCCGCGCCAATTGTGCCGCAGCCCTTGGGGTATATGTCAGCACCCGTGATGTAACAGGAGCATGACATGGCCCTCACCGACACCGGCGGCAGCTTTACCCAAGGCAATCTCTTTCGGCACATCTCGGTGATGTCCTTTACCTCGAGCATTGGCCTCATGGCCATCTTTGCCGTCGATCTTATTGATATCCTTTTCATTTCCATGCTGGGGCGCGAGGAATTGGCGGCGGCTGCGGGCTATGCCAGCACGATCATGTTCTTTGCCAGCGCCATCAACATCGGCCTCTCCATCGCCGCAGGCGCGCTTGTGGCGCAGGCCGAGGGGCGCAAGGATCGCACCGCCGCCCGCGATGCGGCCAGCACGACAGCCGTGATTGCCGTGATCGTGGGCCTGCTTGTGCCGCTTCTGGCGCTGCCCTTCATCGACGACATTCTCGGGCTGGTGGGCGCAGAGGGCGCGATGCGCGACATGGCCGCGACCTATCTCTGGATCATCCTGCCCACGACCTTTGTGTCGGGCCTCTCGATGGTGGCTGTGGCGGTGCTGCGCGCCTATGGCGACGCGCGGGGGGCCATGTATCCGGCGCTCGTAGGCGCGGGCGTCAACCTTGTGCTGGACCCGATCCTGATCTTCAGCCTTGGCATGGGCCTCGAAGGGGAGGCGGTGGCGACTGTTTTCGCGCGTGTGGCGACGATGGTGCTGGCCCTTGGCATCGCCATCCTGCGCTACCAGGCCTTTGCCAAACCGCATTTCGGTTGTGTGATGCGCGATTGCGGCGGCGCCCTCAAGATTGCCGCGCCCGCGATGCTGGCCACCGTCGCAACACCCGTGGGCGCGGCCATCGTCACGCGCGAAATGGCCAGATACGGGGCCGATGCGGTGGCGGGCATGGCGGTGATCAACCGCTTGGTGCCGGTGGTCTTTTCGGTGGTTCTGGCGCTGTCCGGGGCGATCGGGCCGATTTTTGGCCAGAATTTCGGGGCAGGGCGTCTGGACCGGGTGCAAGAGACCTTCTTTGACGGGCTCAAGTTTCTGGCGCTCTACGTCCTCACCATGTCGGTCCTTCTCTTTGCGCTGCGCGCGCCGATTGCCGATCTGTTTGATGCCACCGGGCAGATGCGCAGCCTGCTTTATCTCTATCTCGGTCCTCTGGCGCTGGCGTCCTTCTTCAACGGTGCGATCTTCATTGCTAATGCCTCTTTCAACAACCTCGGGCATCCGGGCTATTCGACATGGGTAAACTGGGCGCGCAATACGCTGGGGATCTGGCCCTTTGCCGTGGCCTTCGGCATGATCTGGGGCGCGCCGGGGGTTCTCTTGGGGCAGGCGCTTGGCGGGGTGGTGTTCGCGAGCATCGCCACATGGCTCAGCCTGAGGGTGATCGCGGCACCGTGCAAAGACCCGCTGTCGGGGCATTTTTCCTGTCCCGACCAGCGCATGCAGGTGGTCATGAATCGGTGCAGCAGATCCTGAACGCTCCATCCGAATTTCGCATAATCAGTATTATGTAATGTAAAGATTTTGAATCGCAACGGACGCAGGCAGGAGAACACGCTGAAATAACACAAAATCATAGGCTTATAGCGCGATCTTCAGGAAAAAGACCCGCCACCTGGCTTTGTGGCGCGCGTTCCGTCAACCGAGGCCTCGACACGGGCCAGACTCACAGATTAAATAAGAAACGCAGGAGTTTTATCATGACCGCAGTGCTTTTTCTGAATGGACCGAACCTCAATCTTCTGGGCATGCGACAGCCCGAAGTTTACGGACGCACCACGCTCGCCGATATCGAGACCATGTGCCAGGACGCGGCACGGGAGCGCGACGTCACCATCACCTTTTACCAGAGCAATCACGAAGGCGCGCTGCTTGACGCGATCCATGCCGCGCGCGGCACCTATGACGGGATCATCCTCAACGCCGGCGCCTATACCCATACCTCGGTTGCGCTGATGGATGCGATCAGCTCGGTCGCCATTCCGACGATCGAACTGCATCTGTCGAATGTGCATGCCCGCGAGTCGTTTCGCCACCAGTCCTATATCGCGCGTGTGGCGCTTGGCGTGATCTGCGGCTTTGGCGCGCAGGGCTATGTTCTGGCGCTCGATGCCATGCTCGGCCATCTGGAGCGCGCCGGATGATCGAAGCCGCACGGGTCAATGCCCTGCTCAATGCCGCTTCCATCGAGGAACTCTGGAATCATCATACCCGGTTCATGGCGGGATATGGCTTTGACCGGCTGATCTATGGCTACACCCGCTATCGCACGGCCACCTCACTCGGTGATCCCGAGGATTTTCTGATTCTGAGCAATCACGACTCCAGCTATACGGATGTCTTTGTCGGTGAAGGTCTCTATTTCAACGCGCCGATGGTGCGTTGGGCGTTGGCGAATGACGGCGCCTGTTCGTGGTCGGTGCTGCGCGAGATGACCGAGAGCGGGACGCTGACCCCTGAAGAACGCCGTGTGGTCGAGTTCAACCAAGCCCACGGTGTGACGGCGGGATATTCCATCAGCTTCAAATCGTTCAGCCCGCGCACCAAGGGGGCGATTGCGCTGACCGCGCAACGAGGCGTGCCACAATCAGAGATTGATGCGCTCTGGAACCGCTGCGGCGAGCAGATTCTGGCCCTCAACAATGTAGCCCATCTGCGCATTCTTTCCCTGCCCTATAACGCGCCGGGCCGCGCCCTGACCCCCCGCCAACGCGAAGTGCTGGGTCGGCGACGGCAAGACGATTCAAGATATCGCCACCATCATGGGCCTGACCCCGGCGACAGTGGAAAAGCACCTGCGCCTTGCGCGTCATGCCCTCGCGGTCGAGACCACGGCACAGGCGGTCCTCAAGGCCGCGTTCCAGAACCAGATTTTCTTTCTTGAGAATAAGAAATAGAATCAAATTCTTAGGGAATAGTATGGATTCCCTTACTTTCTTAAGTTGACGTAAGGTAGCATTATGCATGTGTTCCGTGAGTGGTGGCTATTTGCCTGGGAACATGCGGAGGGCGTGGCTTGGATCCATTATCAAGCGATGTCACCCGGTCCGGCTAATCCGGATGTCGATCGCTGGTGCTTATTCATCGGGACTGGCGATCGACGCTACTTGGTCGGTGCTTCATCCCCAAAAGACGCTTCGATCAAGAAACGGTGCCCTCCGCCAGGAAGGCGCCGTTTTTCATTTTCGCCACGCGCCAACAAAAAAGGCGCCCCGTCGAGGGCGCCCCTTATGGTTGATCTCTGCGCAGGATCAGCCCTGAGCGACCTTGGCCACCTCGGCGGCAAAGTCCTCTTCCTTCTTCTCGATGCCTTCGCCCACTTCAAGCCGCACGAATGCGGTGATTTCGGTCCCGGCTTCCTTGGCGGCGGCGGCGACGGTCAGGTCGGGATTCATCACAAAGGACTGACCCATCAGCGTCACTTCGGCCATGAACTTGGCCATACGGCCCACGATCATCTTTTCGATCACCGCGTCCGGCTTGCCGGATT
>JBLRXE010000189.1:0-5299 GCA_047920895.1 Roseovarius sp. | reverse complement strand
CCTGTTGCTATGGCACGGCGTCTCGGGCCCTTTCCCTGCAACGCCGCGCATTTTCCTTCAAAGCCTCGGATGACCATGAGAAGCCGGTCCGGGCTCGCGGCATGGAAGGTCGCGGAGCGAGAAACCCCAGAAGGACCCGCGGTGAAGGAAACTGTCGCCGCGGCCTGACCCGCGACAAGGCGGAGGTAGACATCACGCAGGACCTTAGCCGCGGCGCATGGATCGTTTTCGTCAATCTGGAGCGCCATTACAAAGCCCCTTCTTCTTCGGCTTCGGCCTCTTCGGCATCCGCGTCGCCTTCGCCCCCATCATCTTCGTCCGTAGCGACATTGGGCTGTGGGGCCCCGCCTGCAACTCCCATCATCATTGGCTCGGGCAGACCGTATTCGGCGCGCAGCAGCCGCTCGGAGGCCAGCTGCTGGTAGACATCATCCACATCCACCCCGAGGTCGTTGCAGATCATCGCGTCGGACATCACACCCAACCGCTTCCATGTCTCATGAGCCTTGGCTTTTTTGAGATCGTCAGCTGTGGGGCGAGGCGCCCCGCGCCACTCTGCCCGGCATGCCGCTGTCCGATTGGCAAGGAAAGCTTCATACCCACCGGGGAACTCAATCCCGCCCACAGATATTTCTTCTTCGAGCCAAGCCTCATAGATAGGCTGACATAGGGGTGCGATGACATTTCGCCGCCGCGCCTTGGTGATGGCGAATATCTCGGTCGTTGCCGCTTGCAAAGACGAGTAGGTCGCACCAGTGCTGTCGCCGGTCGCACTTTCATAGGTAAGGCCAAGACAGCGCGCGAGCTCTCGCAGCAGGTGCATCGAGAACTCTTTGTAATTGGACGAGGGGTGATTGCTAGTGTGGAACTTCAGCTCCTGGCCAGGGAACAGGTGCGCCAGCCGGCCATTGATGCCGACATTAAGTGCCGCCCCGTCATAGAAGCCTGCGACCATGTCGATATAGGCTTCCATAGGAGAGACACCCTCTGCAGACATTTTTGCCTGCTCCTGCGGCGTGAGCAGCCCCGCCAGAACCTCCTCTGTAGGCTCATCTGACGTGATCGTCACCGCAAACAGCGTCTGCACCAGCGCGGCCATCAGTGTAGCATCGGACAGCTGATCGAACTGCCGGGCCACTTGCAGCGCAGGTGCCATCGGCGAGATTCCACGATGCGTCCCCGGCAGGCCTTCAAAGACATGAATGACGCGCGGCCGGCCTGCCCCGTCCCGCGCACGCACGTCATATTCCACATCATGCTTGAACTGGTCCTTGCGGATCGCGCGGTAGCCCACCGGCATTCCGTCCGCATCTGTATAGACCCCGTTGATCAAACGCTTGAGCGTCTCGTTTTTGCGCGACAGCCGATGCGGTGGCAGCAGTCGAACCTTTGTGCCGTATTTATTCCAAGGACGCTTTCGCCAGGGCAATTCAGCAAGAATTTCGCCAGTTATCAGCCACGACCGAAACGCAGCCGACTGCATCTGCCCGAAGGTCCGGAGGCCCTGCACATCGCACTCTTGCGCATTGCGCGACCACAGCTCAAATCGCCGCTCAACCGTCTTGGACCATTGCGACGCTGCCGCAGATGACATGCCGAAAACTTCGTTTTCAGGGATTGCCTTGAGGCGCAGCCCAGTGCCCACGGTATTCGCAACAGCTTGATCTACAGCGCCGGCTAACCAGCCATTATTGTGCAGAAGGTCGTTAACGCGGGCCGCCGCATCATCCCAAGCCTCGGAAATGTCATCTTGTGCATCTCTGAGGGCCGGACGCCAGTTGCCATAAGTGACACCACGACCGCCGCGCATATATTGGCTTGCAGGCGTCCGCCCCCCCGACTTCTCGTCGCTGGGAAGCAATGCCGGCAGTGCATCCGCGAATAGATCGCGAACCTTCGAAATGATCGACATGATTTTACCTGTTCAGTCTGCTTCCGGCATTCGAGAAGCGTTTACGAAGCGCACCACCGCCAGATGCCCGGGAGGAGAAGGGCTCTGGCGGTGGTGGCTTATCACCCTCAGCGGAACCGTCAGAAGGGTCAGAAATGGGATCGTCTCCCCCTGACCGCTCGACGCCTTCGGGGATGCGTTGAACGTTCAGCGTGTAGCCAATGGCGGCACACATGGCCTCGCAATCCAGAAAGTGGTTGTGGCGTGACCGCTTGACCCATTTGGGTCGCCCCTCCACAACCATGCGGGCCTCTGAGGTCAGCTGCTTGCAGTAATCTTCGCTCACCTCGCTGTGGACATAGAATGCGCCAGGCACATCAATTGGCGTGCGGATGCGCGAGACCACAAGCGATTTGAAGAAATCCGTCGATAACAGCACCAGGTTGACCGAATAGAGCGCGCGCTTGCCGTCGGGCTTCACCTCAATCTTTGACACCCGGTAGGGCGGCGTCATCACGTCGCGGCCTTTGGTGGGCGAACACAGCCAGTGGTAGCGCCGGCAGAATTCATAGACCTTGTGCTCGTTGCCCAGCTCCGCCTTGTCTGGACGAAACCCGCTGTCGATGAACACTTTCTCGATCTGCATGCCGTCAACAGGCTGCAACATCAACTCTGCCAGCTGCGCCCAGACTTCATCGCCATCCGTCGGCCCATAGAGCTGGCCTGCATCGATCAACCATGATGTGCCGCGCGATCCAAACGCGCGGATCACAAAAACCAGCGAGAATTTCTGGACGTCCACCCCCATCACAAGGCGCAGGCCACCATTGGGGATATCGCCCGCCTTATAGGGCAGCCGCCGCTCCATGATCTCTTGCCAGTCCGGCACATCACCCGACGCAATCATCGAGTAGCATTCGCCAAAGCTGGCATTCATAGCCGTCTGCAAGCGGTCGTGATCGCCGGACTGCAGAGCCGTCAGATAGGTCTCAGCGCGCTGTCCCCAGGTCACAAAGGGCGAGCACAGCCCCGAGGTCCACATCGACAGCGTCGAGCTCTCATTGGGTGCACCCGTGACAACGGGCCGGTCATCGACCAACGCGATGCTTTGACCTGGCGCCACCATATGGCCGCGCGCATTCATCCACGCCTTGTCGTCTTCGGTATGGACGCCCCCGCAACGCGGGCAACTCATATAGGCCGATTTCTTGGCCTGCGCAGGCGTCGCGCGCTCGGGCCAATGCAGCTGCTTGAAGCGCGGGACAAAATATTCTTCGCAATGCTTACACGGCCAAGCCCAATGATGCCGCGTCCCCTCCTGCCAGAGCTTCCAGATCGGACTTTCCAGATCCTCAGGCGCAGACCGCGCCCAGAACTCTAGCCCGCTCCCCTCATCCAGTTCGATCTCCACAAGGCCCCTCGCCGGTGTGCTTGTGATCGCGGTCACAAAATCGGCATAGGTTTCCCCCCGCGCCTCGACGAGACCCAGAACGTCGCCCTGCCCTTTCACATTCGCCATCATCTCGTCGTATTCGTCGATCAGAGCAAGCGCGGCCGGGTCAGATTTCAGCGCCGTCGATGAGCCCGCATGCGCAAGCCGCACGCGCACGCCAGCGACGTGTTTGAGAGTTTTTTTCATGCGGCGGCCGCGCACGACCTTGTTCTTCAGACTGTCGGCCTCATCCAAAAGCCCCATCAGGCGCGGCTCGAACTGGTCAGTCAGGAACTCGCGGGTCGGGCCCACATAGATGATCGGCGCCGGACGCTGGTCCAGTCGCGCACCAATGATATCAAGCATGCTGTCGGTCTTGCCGGACTGCGCCGAGGTCACCGCCACCACCCGGCGATACCCCCCGTTATGCACAGCCGCAGACCATGGGATCATATACGGCGTCAGCCAGGGATCACGCGGCCCCGGAATACCTGCAGTTTCAGGGTAGATGCGATTTCGCGCCGCCCACTCAGCCGGATCACATTTCTGGCTCGGCTGGCATAGCTCCATCAGGATCTGCCAAAGCGGCCTGCGCTCTTCCGGCCGCGGCTGCGATACGCTCGAACGATCCATCAACTTCCTGTTCCAGCTTGCGCCGCGCGCTCATATCGCGCGTATAGCGGGCAGGCAGCGCGCCAAATTCGGAACGCACGATGGCCCCGAACTCCAGCACCACCGCACTTGCGTCTTCCACGGCGATCAACTCGCGCCGCCGCTCGGCAATCCGTAGCTCGATCTCCCGCGTCCGGGCATCAGTCGCGCGGTTTGCAGCCACCGACTTGCTGCTCTTGGACTGAAGGTCTTCGTAATAGGCAATCACGCCCCGCACGACCGCAACCAGAGCATATTGGTTCTTGCCCTGTTTCTGAACGAAGCCCTCCTTGACCAGCTGATGCACCCATTGCGTGCTGCGCCCGCAGAGCGCTGCGACCTGATTGACCGTGAGGGTGTTCCCGCGCGGTTTCTCAACACCCTCAGTCATTCCATTAAGTCCATGTAAAAGCTTGTATTTCTCTTGCTTACACTTGCAAGACGAGCGAACATTTCAGCACCAAACGACACACCAGCCACAGAGGCCAAGCCATGCCCATCGCAACCCCCATAGACACAGCCCGCATATTCATCGACCGCAGCCACTTGGTGCAAGCCATGAGCGTCGCAACCCTCCAGCGCCACCTGAACGACGTCAACCTGAACGCCGAAGTGTTCGAGATGGCTGGCCGAGTGGGCATCGACTGCCTCACGATCGAGCTGGCCGATCTGGTTCCAGTCTTGCAGCAGCACGGGCTGATCTGACCCCGCACACGCCATCCCGAATACGCTTGGAGATACAAAACCATGCCCTGCCGCACAAAGACCAACCTCACACCCCAGCAAGATGCGCAGCTGCTGGGCATTGCTCAGCGCCGGTTCCACCTTGAAACCCTTGAAACCCGTAACAGCGATCGCCTCGATTTCCACGATGTCGCGGTCTGGGCGCTGCGCGCAGCGCTGGAAGAGGCGTTTGACGCCGGCCGCTCCACTGGCCGTGTTGACGCCAAGATCAGGGTCGCATCATGAGCACACGCGCACAGATCGCCATTCAGACAGGGCCCGAGACTTGGGCACATGTATACTGCCACTTTGACGGGTATCCCAGCCACATGCTGGCCGCGCTCGCGCCCTGGTCGCCCGCAGAAATCCTCGCTGCCAAAGAAATCCGACAGGTTCGGGTCGATATACTGGACTGTTTCGATCCGCCCCGCGCGCCTGTGATCCATCCTGAACCGCGCTGCGATTTCTGCCATACCTATATCTTCGAGCAGGACCGCTGGGTGGAATGGAGGGCTGAGTGATGACAACGCATGCCGTCCTTCCCAGCCGCAACAAAGATTACGGCTTCTTCCGCACCCTGACTGTTTGCCCGCAGCGTGACC
>JBLRXE010000188.1:0-5318 GCA_047920895.1 Roseovarius sp. | reverse complement strand
CGATGATGTGCGATTTCATCATCTGCTCGGACACCGCGAAATTCGGCCAACCCGAGATCAACCTCGGGGTCATTGCCGGGCTTGGCGGCACGCAGCGCCTGACCCGGCTGGTGGGCAAGTCCAAGGCGATGGACATGAACCTGACGGGCCGCTTCATGGATGCCGAAGAGGCCGAGCGTTCGGGGCTTGTCAGCCGGGTCGTGCCCGCCAAGAAGCTGATGGAAGAGGCGATGGCCGCGGCGCAGAAGATCGCCGAGAAATCACAGATTTCCGTGATGGCAGCCAAGGAGGCGGTCAACCGTTCCTATGAGACGACGTTGCGCGAGGGGCTCTTGTTCGAGCGCCGCGTGTTCCATTCGCTCTTTGCCACCGAGGACCAGAAAGAGGGCATGGCTGCCTTTGCCGAAAAGCGCGAGGCGCAGTTCCGCGACAAGTGAGCGTGTTTGCGGCAGGAGGGGCGCAGCCCCTCTTGGCCTGCGGCCAATTCACCCCGGAGTATTGGGACCATAAAGAAACATGAAAATGCGCGCCCGGGTTTGACACACGCAACACCCGGGCGCGGCTTCTTCATGGGCGGTCATCGGCTCTCCAGCCTGTACCGCGCCCCGAAAATGCCATGTCTGGGTTAACAAACCCTTATGTTTCTTTATGGCACAAATACTCAAATCCCGGTCTCTGCCACGATGTGCGCGTCTGTCAGATCAACCCTTCCGCCGCAAAGAGCGCCTTGACGTCCGCCTCGGGGCGCGCGCCGTAATGACTGATCACCTCTGCGGCGGCGATGCAGCCCATGCGCCCGGCCACAGCAAGAGACTTGCCCGTCACCAGACCATAGAGAAGCCCGGCCGCGAATTGATCGCCCGCGCCGGTGGTATCGACCGGGGTCACGCGGTGCACCGGCACGGTCACGGTTTCATCCCCCTGCACCAGCACGACATCATGGCCCGAGCGGGTGCAGACAATGAGCCCGCTTTCGGAGGCCGCCTGTTCCATGGCCGCGCCCAGATCCTCGGTCTCATAGAGCGCGCACCATTCGTGCTCGTTGCCGATCACATAGTCCAACTCGCGCAAGAGACCCCGGAAATCATCGCGGTGGCGATTGACGCAGAACGGGTCTGACAGGGTGATCCCGGCCTTGCCGCCGCCCGCCCGTGCGGCGCGTGCCGCCGCCTGAAACGCCGCCTTGCCCTTTGGTTTGTCAAAAAGATAGCCCTCAAGGAACAAAAGCTCGGCCTGCCCGGCCACGGCATCAGGCACATCTGCGTCGTCGAGTTCGGTCGAAATGCCCAGATAGGTATTCATCGACCGCTCGCCATCGGGCGAGACAAAGATCATCGAGCGCGAGGTGGGCAGCGCGCCATCGCCGCGCGGCGGGTTGACGAAATCGGTGCCGACCTCGGCCATCGCCGCGGCGTAGTAACGCCCCAACGCGTCATCGCTGACCCGCCCGATAAAGCCGGTCGAGAGGCCAAGCGCGCCCAGTCCCGCGATGGTATTGGCCACCGATCCGCCCGGCATCTGCCGTCGATCCGTCATGTTTTCATAGAGAAATTCGGCGCGTTCGGTTTCAATCAATTGCATCACGCCCTTGTCGATAGCCATGCGTGCCAGAAAGGCATCGTCGCATTGGCTGATCACGTCCACCACGGCATTGCCGATGCCGACGGCCTGATATTTGGTCATAGGGTCTTGTCCTCGAATAAACAGAGATCACGGATAAGGCAGGTGCCGCAGGCGGGTTTGCGCGCCTTGCAGGTATAGCGGCCATGCAGGATGAGCCAGTGATGCGCGTGGCGCTGAAAGTCCACCGGCACGTTGTCCTCGATGGCGCGTTCGACCGCGTCCACGGTCTTGCCGGGGCAGATGCCGCTGCGATTGCCCACGCGGAAGATATGCGTATCAACGGCCTGCGCCGGATAATGCCACCACATATTGAGCACGACATTGGCTGTCTTGCGCCCGACACCGGGCAACGATTGCAGCGCAGCGCGGGAATTGGGCACCTCGCCGCCGTAGTCCTCGACCAGGATGCGGCTGAGTTTCATCACATGCTTGGCCTTGTTGCGATAAAGGCCGATGGTCTTGATATGCTGGATCAGCCCCTCTTCGCCCAAATCGAGCATCTTTTGCGGCGTGTCGGCGATCTGAAAGAGGTCGCGCGTGGCGCGGTTCACCCCCACATCGGTGGCCTGCGCCGAAAGGGCGACCGCGACGACGAGCGTATAGGCGTTGACATGCTCCAACTCGCCCTTTGGCTCCGGCTCGGCGGCCTGAAACCGGACAAAGATCTCGCGGATCGTGTGATACTCAAGTTGGCGTGCCATGGCTGCTCTATGCCGGGAAACGGACAGATGCGCAACATTCGGGTCGCGTGTCGTGATCCGGCACCTTATCCTGCCCTTGTAACCACAGGATTGCCACGATGAACGCCCAACCGGAACCCGGCTATCACTATCACGTCATGCGCCGCGCCATTGACCTCATTGATGGGTGCGACGCGGCGCTCACGCTTGAGGAATTGGCGCGTGAGATGGGCATGAGCGCCGCGCATTTCCAGCGGATTTTTTCTCACTGGGTGGGGGTCTCGCCAAAACGCTATCAGCAATATCTGACCCTCGGCCATGCCAAGGCGCTACTCAAAGAGCGGTTCACCACGCTGGAGGCGGCTGATGCGGCGGGTCTATCGGGGACCGGGCGGCTGCACGACCTCTTTTTGCGGTGGGAGGCGATGAGCCCCGGTGAATTCGCGCGACAGGGGGATGGGCTGACGATTCATTTTGGCTGGTTCGACAGCCCTTTTGGCGCGGCGTTGGCCATGGGCACGGATCGTGGCCTTTGCGGTCTGGCCTTTTCCGAGGAGTTCGGGCGCGAGGTGGCGATGGCGGACATGCGATCCCGCTGGCCCAAGGCCCGCTATACCGAGGCGCCCGACAGGATCGTGGCCTGGGTGCGCGCCGCCTTTGGCGGGCAGGGCGAGGCCGCGCTGCACATGATCGGGGCACCGTTTCAGATCAAGGTCTGGGAAGCATTGCTGCAAATCCCCTCGGGCCATGTGACCACCTATTCGGAAATCGCAAGCGCCATCGGCAACCCGCGCGCGGTGCGGGCCGTGGGCACGGCGGTGGGGCGCAACCCGGTGAGCTACCTCATCCCCTGCCACCGCGCCTTGCGTAATCGGGTGCGCTTGGCGGCTATCACTGGGGCTTGCCGGTCAAGCGCGCCATGCTCGCATGGGAAAGCGCGAAAGTCGAACTATAGGCGGGTTTTCGCATGACTTGCCCTCAGTTTGCCCCTTGTTTGATGTTGGGAAAAGTCGTGCTATTGCATATCATCGCGCTACACCCGACAAGTCGGGAGAGTTTAATCATAAAGGCGAGAATCCATGATCCGTGCTAGAAAATCTCTGATGCTCATATCCAGCGCATCCCTTTTGCTGGTGGCGGCGTGCACCGAACCGGCTAATGAGTCCAATCAGAGGACCAGGCAGGGGGCCATTGTCGGGGGCCTGATCGGCGCGGGCACGGGCGCGATCGTGAGTGACAACAAAGGCAAAGGCGCGTTGCTCGGTGGCGTCATTGGTGCCGTGGGTGGCGCGGCCATCGGCAATGCCCTTGACCGACAGGCGGCCGAGTTGCGCCAGCAACTCGACAATGACGTGCAGATCGTCAACACCGGCGACCGGCTTATTCTGACCATGCCACAGGATATTCTCTTTGCCGTCAACAGCTACACTGTGGCCACAGCTCTGCGGGATGATCTTTTCAAGGTCGCGCGGAGCCTTCAGGCCTATCCCAACACCACTGTCCAGGTCATCGGCCACACCGACAGCACTGGTGCCGCAAGCTTTAACCAGAGCCTGTCAGAGCGCCGCGCTACTGCAGTTGCAAATGAGCTACTGAACGGTGGCGTGCCCCAAAGCAGGGTCAGGGCCTTTGGCCGTGGCGAGGATCAGCCGGTAGCCTCCAATCTTACGGTTGAGGGCAGAGCACAGAACCGCCGTGTCGAAATCGTCATTCTGCCGAATGCCTGACGGCGCATGAAATGAGAGAGGGGGCTGACCGAACCTTGGTCCGCCCCCTTTTTTATTTGGTCTGGATGGTTTCGAGATAAGCCATCAGCGCCGCAAGCGGGCGCGGCGTGGGTGTGAGCACACCGTCGCCTACATCAAGCGGCACGGTTTCCCCCTCCAGCAACAGGCCGAACTCCGGCATCTCCTGCCCCGGCAGGCCGGTGCGGTCATAGCCGTCGATCACCGACAGCACATGCGCGCGCGGAAAGGCCCCCTTTTTAGCGAGTTGCGTCAAATCCGCCGGGCGCGGCGAGAGGCCCGAGGCCCATGGCCCATCGCCCTTGCCCGATGTCCCGTGGCATTGGGAACAATTGGCGTCATAGATCGCCGCCCCCTCGCCCGCGTCGGGCATGGACAGGGTCGCGGCACAGGCCGCAACCCCTGCTGCGGTCAGAATTGCCAAGATACGCATCGCTCGCCCCTTTGTTTTCGCCAAGGGTAGCAAGAGCACCCGCGCCGTGCAACGCCGCTGATCAGGCCAGCTCGCCCGCTAGCCCCTTGTCAATCAGCGCCACGGTTTCCGCCACGCCATAGAGTGCTATGAACCCACCAAATCGCGGCCCCTGCGAAGCCCCCAGCAAGACCTCGTAGAGCGCCTTGAACCAGTCACGCAGCGGATCGAAACGGTCACGCCCCACCGCGTAGACGATGGATTGCAGCGCCTCATCATCGGCCGGGCCATCATAGGCGGCCAGTTGATCACGCAGGTCCATCAGCGCCTCACGCTCCAGATCGGTGGGCGCGCGGTAAACCTTGGCGGGAGCCACAAAATCTTTGTAATAGCGCACCGCATACCCTGCGGCGGCATCCAGATCGGGATGCGTCTGCGCATTCGCATCCGGCGCATAGCGGCGGATGAAACCCCAGAGCGTCTCCTTGTCCTCGGCGGCAGAGACCGACGCAAGGTTGAGCAACATCGAGAAGGGCACGACCATCCGGCTCTCGGGCACCTTGCCGCCGTGGATATGCCAGACCGGATTGGCCAGTTGCTGCTCCAGCGTCTGATCGGGGAAGGCGCGCAATTGCTGGTGATACTCGTCCACCGCCTTGGGGATCACATCGAAATGCATCCGCTTGGCGGTCTTGGGCTTTTGATACATGAAATAGGACAGGCTCTCGGTGGCGGCATAGGTCAGCCACTGGTCAATCGACACGCCATTGCCCGACGATTTCGAGATCTTTTGCCCGCTCTCGTCGAGGAAGAGTTCATAGGTGAAATGCTCTGGCGCGGGCGCGCCCAGCGCACGGC
>JBLRXE010000187.1:0-5344 GCA_047920895.1 Roseovarius sp. | reverse complement strand
CACCTGCCTGCGGATTTCCCCGTCTGCCTGCATACAGAGAACGGCCTTACGGGGATCGGCCCGACCTTGCCGCTGGAAAAGGCTGACCGGAACCTGATCGATGCTGGTGGTGCTTATGTATCCACAATTCCGGGGTCTGCCTTTTTTGACAGTGCCACCAGTTTTGCCATTGTAAGGTCCGGTAGGCTGGACCTAACCATGCTTGGCGCTTTTGAGGTAAGCGCTGCGGGCGATCTGGCTAATTGGAAAATTCCTGGAAAATTCAGCCCTGGCGTCGGGGGCGGAATCGAGCTTGCGCAAAAAGCGCGGCGGGTCGTTGTTCTTACCACCCATATGGACCGTGCGGGAAACGCCAAGCTGAAACGGGACTGCTCTTTGCCACTAACGGCCCGCGCCTGTGTAGCGCGTATTTTCACTGATATGGCCGTGATAGATGTAACGGCAGACGGTTTCGTCCTTGTTGAACTTGCGAACGGTGTCAGCGTCGCTGACGTGGCTGCGGCAACCGACGCGCCGCTGGGTGTGCCGGATATGCCCCTGCCAACATTCTGAGAAGTCTGATGCATGAAGACCTGAAAAACCGCCTGTGTGATGCTGTCGATCAAAATTTTGAACGGCAGGTTGCCTTTCTGTGTGAGCTGACATCACACCAGTCGACTCGTGGGAACGAACAATCGGCACAAGGATTCATGGCTGATGAGCTGGCGGTGCGGGGTTTTGAGGTTGACCTCTGGCAGATCGATATTGCCGAGATTCAGTATTTACCGGGCTTTTCGCCAGTGCTGGGAGATTATGACGACGCGTTGAACGTCGTCGGAATCCATCGGTCCAGAACGCAAAATGGTCGATCGCTGATCCTGAACGGCCACATCGATGTTGTTCCCGCAGGACCGCTGGACATGTGGGACAGCCCGCCGTTTGAACCGCGGGTCGCGTATGGCTGGCTTTATGGACGCGGCGGTGGAGATATGAAGGCCGGTCTAGCATCGAACCTCTTTGCACTTGATGCGTTGGCCTCTTGTGGGCTTGCGCCAGGTGGTGATGTATTTTTCCAATCCGTGGTCGAGGAGGAATGCACCGGCAATGGCGCGCTCGCGTGTCTCGCACGTGGTTACACCGCCGATGCCGCCCTGATCCCAGAGCCATTTTCTGAACAATTGGTCATCGCCCAGCTCGGTGTTATCTGGTTTCAGGTTCATCTCAAGGGTCTGCCGACCCACGTCGCCTATGCTGGGACAGGTGCAAATGCGATTGAAGCGGCCTTTCCACTAATTCATGCTTTGCACGAAATGGAGAAGCGTTGGAACCAGTCGGAAAACCGACCCGACGAATATGGGCATATGGACCATGCACTGAACCTCAATATAGGCAAGTTTAACGGGGGAGACTGGACAAGTTCCGTACCTGCCTGGAGCGTGTTCGACGTTCGTATGGCAATCTTTCCCGGTCAGTCGATCGATGCTGCCAAGGCCGAAATCGAACGGGTGATATTGGTTGCTGCGCGCGAAAATGCATTCCTGCGAAATTCACTACCAGAGATCGTTTACCATGGATTTCACGCAGAGGGATACGCACTCTCCCGTGACAGTTCTGCGAACGCTGCCTCGGCCATTGCGGCGCTGGACAAGGCGCACCACAGAGTCAGCGGAGCGGCCTTGCAGCGCGAGGCCATCACTGCCACCACCGACGCACGCTTCTTTGGGCTTTATGCAGACATGCCAGCATTGGTCTACGGCCCGCGCGCCGAAGCGATTCACGGTTTCAACGAACGCGTCGATCTGGAAAGCATGCGTCGCATCACCAAGGCCACCGCACTTTTCATCGCCGACTGGTGTGGAACAGAAGAGGTATAAGTCATGCGCGATGCTGTCATCGTTTCAATCGCCCGCACACCGATCGGCAAAGCCTACCGCGGTGCGTTCAACAACCTCGGGGTTCCCAGCCTAGCGGCCCATGCTATAAAGGCGACGCTGGCGAGCGCCGGATTGAGCGGCAGCGAGGTGGAAGAGGCCGTTTTCGGCTCGGCCCTGACCCAAGGCTCCGCTGGTATCAACGTGGCGCGGCATATCGTGCAGGCTGCGGGCCTGCCCGACAGTGTGGCTGGCGCTACAATCGACCGGCAGTGTGCATCGGGTCTAAATGCCATTGCCATCGTATCGCACATGGTACGCTGTGAAGGTGTAGACGTGTCGCTAGCTGGGGGTGTGGAAAGCATTTCGTTGGTCCAGAATGCGCATTGGAATAGCTATCGGTACCACGACCCCTTGGTGCGTGACGAATATTACCTCGGCATGCTCGACACAGCCGAGGTGGTCGCCGAACGCTACGGCGTCAGCCGTGCGGATCAGGATGCCTATGCGCTACAAAGCCAGATGCGCACAGCAAGGGCGCAAGAAGCGGGGCTATTCGCGGAAGAGATCGTCCCAGTCGATGCGGTAAAGCTTGTCACCGACAAGGCAACCGGAGAGACCCTCGAGGAGGCGGTGCGCCTTGAACGGGACGAGTGCAACCGAACTAGCACGACCGCCGAGGCCCTGTCTGGCCTAAGTGCCGTGAAAGGCGAAGGCATGACCGTCACGGCAGGCAATGCCAGCCAATTGTCCGACGGGGCCGCAGCCTTGGTTGTTATGGAAGCTGCCGAGGCACAGCGTCGCGGACTCGCACCGCTTGGGGCCTTGCGTGGCTTTGCCGTGGCCGGGGTCGCGCCCGAAGAAATGGGCATTGGCCCTGTGGTGGCCATCCCGCGCCTCTTGGAGCGCGCGGGCTTGTCCTTGGGCGACATCGATCTGTGGGAAATCAACGAGGCCTTTGCGGCCCAGCTTCTTTATTGCCGCGATAAATTGTCGATCCCTGACACGAATTTGAACGTAAACGGCGGCGCCATTTCCATCGGGCACCCCTATGGCATGTCTGGCGCGCGCATGGCGGGGCATATTCTGCTGGAAGGACGTCGCCGAGGCGCGAAATGGGGGGTGGTTTCTATGTGCGTTGGTGGCGGGCAGGGTGCCGCCGGATTGTTTGAAGTGTTTTGAGGGCATGGCCATGAAAGCGCTCACCTCCAACCAACTGTCGCAATTGATTTCGCTTCGGCATGACCTGCATCGCAGTCCAGAAATATCTGGCAAGGAGATCGCAACAGCTCAGCGTATCAGCACTGCGCTGCAGGCACTGGGCGCCGACCGGATCTGGCAAGGTCTTGGTGGGCACGGCGTTGCGGCAGAATTCAAGGGAGCGGCTCCAGGCCTAACCGTGTTGCTTCGTTGCGAGCTTGACGGTTTGCCAATCCGCGAATTGTCCGACCTGCCGTATAAATCCCTGATCGACGGCAAGGGTCATCTTTGCGGCCACGACGGTCATATGGTGTCCATGCTGGGCGTCGGTATGTGGCTGAAGATGCGGCCTGCAACAGGCCGCGTGATCCTGTTATTCCAACCTGCTGAAGAAACCGGCGCAGGCGCAAAGGCGGTTGTCGAAGATGATAGATGGCCCGAAATTCGCCCGGACTTCGCCTTTGCTTACCACAATGTTCCCGGTCGGCCCTTGGGAGAAATTGGTCTGCGGTCTGGACCTGGCAATTGTGCCTCGCGTGGCATGCAAATACTGTTCGAGGGAAAGAGTTCTCATGCTGCCGTACCGGAGGACGGACTGTCGCCCGCTTCTGCGATGGCCACGCTGATGACCGCATTGCCGCGTTTGGGTGGCGGAAAGATTGGAGAGGATACCTTTGCATTATCGACGCTGACCCACGCTTATCTGGGCGAACCCACCTTTGGTATTGCGCCGGCAGAAGGTGAACTGCGGGTGACCCTACGTACAATGTCGAACACGCGCATGGAAACCTTGATTGCTGATGCGCTGGCCGAGGTGGAACGAAGCAAGGGCGCACTTAGGATAGCTGTCCAGTGGCATGATATATTTCCGTCCGTTGTAAACGATGCTGATGCAACGGCCATCGCACGAGATGTTGCGCAGAAACTGGGGCATGCAATTAATGAAATGCCGTTACCAATGCGCTGGTCCGAGGATTTTGGGCATATCGGAGATGACGGTCCTAAAGCCACCATGCTCTATATCGGATCTGGCGAAACCCAGCCTCAGCTACACAATCCCGACTATGATTTTCCCGATGCTCTGCTTCCTGTCGTGATCGAACAATTCTGTGGAATCGTCGGAAGCCTTTTGGGGCCGGTCGGACCATGACCTTAGACAGCTACCCCGGTTCGTGGTGCGAAATTCACCTTGATCGGATTTCCCGAAACCTGAAGTTAGCCTTGGGGCTTATGCCCTCAGGGCGCAAGATTTGCGCTGTTCTCAAAGCCGATGCCTATGGTCATGGGATTGCGCGGGTCGTGCCCTTGATGCAGGCACAAGGCGTCACCTGTATTGGCATTACGTCGAATGCAGAGGCGTGTGCTGTGCGTAATGCAGGGTTTGACGGCACCATAATTCGCGTGCGTGCAGCCACACCGGACGAAATAGAAAATGGATTGGAAGCTCGGATAGAGGAACAGGTTAGCTCTCTCGTGATCGCCGAAAAATTAAGCGCGCTCAAAGTTGCGGGCTACGAGGTGCGCGCGCATCTGGCATTGAATGCTCTGGGCATGTCGCGTGATGGGCTTGAGATTTCGACGGACGAGGGGCGGTCGATATGCCGATCAATCCTTAATCTGCTGGCTGGGGATATAGTTGGTATCTGCACTCATTTTCCGTGCAATTTGCCCGAAAATTTGCGTGACAGTGCAAAGCTGTTTCAAGACCACGTATCTTGGGTTTTCGAGAACAGCACGCTAGAACGGTCGCGTATTTTGGTTCATGCAGGCAGCTCGCTAACCTTAATATCAGACGAACTTGTTGAGACCGATATGTACCGGTGTGGTGCGATCCTCTACGGGATTTTGAAGCCTGAGTTGGGGTTTCAGACTTCAATGGTTTTAAAGACCCGCGTGGTCAGTATTGGAGATTATCCAAAGGGGGCATTCGTCGGCTATGATAGGGCGTCCCGTTTGGACAAAGACCGGAAGCTGGCATGTCTTTCGATTGGCTATGCTAACGGGTTCCGGAGGACCACTGGCACCAATTCTGCAGTTGTGCTTGGTGGCAGTAATGCTCCTCTCTTGGGCAAGATTTCGATGAATGTGCTGGTGGTAGACATTACTGATATAGACGGCATCCAGATCGAGGACGAAGCTATCGTGTTCGGTGGCATCGAAGACACCAAAGCGTCACTCGCTGCGACTGAACAGCAGTTTTGTACAATCATGGCTGATCTCTATGCGGATTGGGGAATGCGTAATGCGCGTATTTTTGTCTGATCTACTGCGATTTGTCAGCTTCAGGGGGTGGG
>JBLRXE010000186.1:0-5368 GCA_047920895.1 Roseovarius sp. | reverse complement strand
GTCACGCGCCCCGTCTCCAGCGTGCGGGCCACGGCGTCCGCGTTCATCCAGGCCATCATCAACACCTCGCCGGTCTCGGCCTCTTGGGCGATGGCGGGGATCAACCCGCTCACATCATACTTTAGTGTCGCCGGATCGAAGGGCATGGCGGATTTCCTTTTGCATCTGCGCGCTCCCCGCCTATTTATGGGGCAACACACGAAAGGGAAAGCCATGAGCGGCGAAACCGACCTGATCAAGCTTTATTCCGCGCGGATATTGGAGCTGGCCTCTGACATCCCGCATCACGGGCGGCTGGCCAACCCACAGGCCAGCGTCAAGCGCCGCGCGCCGCTCTGTGGCTCGACCGTAACGGTGGATATTCGCTGCGAGAGCGGGCGCATCGCGGATTACGCCGCCGAGGTCAAGGCCTGCGCACTTGGTCAAGCGGCAGCAAGCGTGGTTGGCCGCGTGATCATCGGCTGCGATCTGGCACAGGTGACCGCGGCGCGCGACGCGTTGCGCGAGATGCTGAAATCCGACGGGCCGACCCCGCCCGCACCCTTTGACGGGCTCGAAGTGCTGCGCCCCGCGCGCGACTACAAAAATCGTCACGCCTCGATCCTGCTCACGCTCGAGGCGCTGGTCGAGGCGATGGAAACCGTGCGCGCCCAAAGCTCCTGCGCCTGAAAACCGCATCGCGGCAACGCGATCCGTTGTGAGCAAACGCTCCCTTACTTTTGCGGAAATCCGCTCTACCTCCTGAGGACAACTCCGGGGACAGCGGCATGACAGGGCAGAAACTCGACCAGAACAGCCCGCTAATCGGGCGATTTGATCAGTCCTTTCTGATCCACATGATCCGCGATTTCTTTGTCATCCTGCTGATGGTCACAGTGCTGGAATTCGCGCTCAAGGCCGGCATGGTCTATTACAAATTCCGGGTGCATGGCCCCTCAGATGCCGCCGAGGCAGCGCAGGATCTGGCCGACAACGTGCGCTCGATCATGCGAAACGAAGGGGGACCAGTGGCCGCGCGCACGGTCTATCCGATCCTGAAGGACAATTGGGACGGGCTGGGCTATCGCATCGCGATCATCCCCTCGGATGTCACGATCCGCTCCATCGAACAGGGGTTCGATTTCACACCCGAGGGCCTGCCGCACGGCGACTGGCCCGACAGCGCCCATGTCAGCGCGACGCTGCCCATCACCGCAGAGCCCTTTTGCCTCGCCTGCCACGCAGAGGCGGCGGTGGGCGATGTGCTGGGCGAGGTGACCGTGCGGCGCGATCTGGCCACGGATTTCGCACAATGGGTCGCGGACATGCGCCTGACCGGCCTTCTGGCGCTGGCCAAGATCGTATTGCACTCGGTGCTCCTGTTCCTGATCCTGCGCGCGCGGCTTGAGCCGCTGTTGGGGCTGCGCGCGGTGGTCAGCAATCTGGCGCGTGCCTATGGCGGGTTGAACCACCGCGCCGAGATTCGCAGCGCCGATGAGTTTGGCGTCTTGGCACGCGATCTCAATCTCTTTCTCGACCGGATCAACCGGCTCATGGGAGAACTGGATGAGGTGCTGCAACGGGTGGTATCGGTCAATGACGATATTGTCTCGATTCAGGGGGATCTACGCGACCGGATTGATGCGCTCACCGGACGCATCCGGCGGCTGGAACGCGCCGCGATGCTGAATGCCAAGGCAGAGCCGCGCCTGTCGCAGGCGTGGTTTGATACCGCGCGACATGCGGTCGCCAAGTTGCGGGATCAGACCGCCGCAGAGGATGCCGCCGGACTGGTCGAGGATCTGCGCGCCGTGGTCGCCAATGCCGAGGCGCAGATTGCGGGCAGCGAGGCGCTCTTTGCCGATCTCGGGGCCTTGGGCGACGAGAGCGAGCGCCTGCGCCATGTCATGTCCGAGATGATCCGGCTGGAAGAGCGGATGAAGGGGATCGTCGAGACCGGCAGCGTGCTGGTTCAGCGCATCCGCCCTGCTCCGATCCCCTCGGAATGAAAAAACCGCCGCACGCTAGCGATAGCGGCGGCGGCAGAGTTGCGCGGGTCACAGGCCCCGGACATTCGGGAGGAATGAGGCAAACCCCGAAAACCGGTTGGGACAGGTGGTGTGGTGCATCCCAGAGTTGGGACAGGAGGGATGCAGCCAGAGCCGGGGCAAACCCGCAGGCAGAAACTCAGGCAGAAATCACAAGAGACCGGGCAGATAGAGCGCACCCACCAACGTCACCATCAGCGCAAGCGCGCCAATCGCATCGCCGACAATCGTATCCTGCGCACGGGTCGCAGTCGTCTTGATCTGGTGCAACATCTGGGGGCTCCTTCTGAAAACCTCTGTGTTGCTGCTTTGTTCTCACATCGCGTTAACCAAGTAAAGAACTTTATGGGAACATAAGTGAACAAAATATCTAACCTACTGAAATCAAACGGATCGCTTGATCCTGCTCCATCAGCCACAACAGCACACGCGCCGCCTGTCCGCGCTCTGACACAAGGTCGGGATCGTCATGGAGGAGCTTGCGCGCGTCCGATTGCGCCACCGCCATAAGCGCCGATTGCGATTCGAGATCGGCAATGCGGAATCGCGGCAGCCCCGATTGCGCCGTGCCGATCAGATCGCCCGCGCCGCGCATCTCCAGATCGACCTCACTGATCCGAAACCCATCCTCGGTGTCGCGCATGGTGGTGAGCCGCCGCTCGCCGCTCTCACTGAGCGGCGCCTGATACATCAGGAGACAGGTCGAGGCCGCCTGCCCCCGCCCCACGCGTCCGCGCAACTGGTGCAACTGGCTGAGCCCGAATCGTTCGGCATGCTCAATGACCATGATCGACGCATTGGGCACATCCACCCCCACCTCGATCACCGTGGTCGAGACCAGCACGCTCGTCTCGCCGCGTTGAAACGCGGCCATGGCGGCATCCTTGTTCTCGGGCGGCATCTGGCCATGCACCAGCCCCACGATCCCCGCGCCCAAAGCCGCGCGCAGACGCTTGAACCGCTCCTCGGCGCTACTGAGGTCCACCACCTCGCTTTCCTCGACCAAGGGACAGACCCAATAGGCCTGACGCCCCTCGGCAATGGCGCGGCGCAGATGATCCACCACCTCGTCAATCCGCCCCATGCTGATAAGGGCGGTCTTGATCGGCTGGCGTCCGGGCGGCTTTTCATCCAGCACTGAAACATCCATATCGCCATATTGCGCCAAGGCCAAAGAGCGC
Source organism: Roseovarius sp. (assembly GCA_047920895.1). Classification (GTDB taxonomy): domain Bacteria; phylum Pseudomonadota; class Alphaproteobacteria; order Rhodobacterales; family Rhodobacteraceae; genus Roseovarius. The sequence goes on along the minus strand of JBLRXE010000186.1, from coordinate 2,160 downwards.
GGAATCGGCGTGGCGGTCATCACCAGCACATCCGCCTGCGCGCCCTTCTTGCCCAATTCCAGCCGTTGCCGCACGCCAAAACGGTGTTGCTCATCGACAATCGCCAAACGCAGATCGGCGAATTCCACGTCTTTTTGAAACACCGCATGGGTGCCCACGAGGATCTGAATATCGCCCCGCGCAAGCGCCGCCAGCTTGGCGCGCCGCTCGGCCCCCTTGTCGCGGCCCGTCAGGATTTCGAGCACCACGCCCGCACTCTCGGCCAAGGGCCGCAGCCCCTGCAAATGCTGGCGTGCGAGGATTTCGGTGGGGGCCATCATCACACCCTGCCCGCCCGCCTCGACCGCAATCAGCAACGCCTTGAACGCCACCAGCGTCTTGCCCGCGCCCACATCGCCCTGAAGCAGCCGGTTCATCCGCAGCGGCGCGGCCATATCGGCGGCAATCTCGGCAATTGCCCGCGTCTGCGCCCCCGTGAGCGCATAGGGCAGCGCCGCCAATACCTTGGCCTGCAAACACCCCGTGCCCACGGTCGCCCGCCCCTTGGCGCGGCGCAGTTTCGAACGGGCCAGCGCCAGCGTCATCTGATGCGCCATCAACTCGTCATAGGCGAGCCGCTCGCGCGCCGGATGCGCGGGCGAGAGATCACGCGGCGCTGCGGGCGCATGGGCGGCGCGCATGGCCTGCGACCAATCGGGCCAGCCCGCTTGCGCCTTTTGCACCGGGTCGATCCATTCGGCCAGATCGGGCAGGCGCATCAGCGCCGAATGTACCCCTTTGGCCATGACCCGTTGCGTGACACCGGCGGTCAGCGGATAGACCGGCTCGAAATCGGGAATGTCGCCCGCTTCCTCTACGGGCAGCATATGATCGGGATGCACCATCTGCACGATCCCGTCGAAAAGCTCGGCCTTGCCCGACACGATCCGCCGCGCGCCGGTGGGCAGCATCCGGCGCAGGTATTCGTCCCGCGCGTGAAAGAAAATGAGGTGAAAGCTGGTGGCGGCATCCTCGACCACCACGCGGTATGGCCCCCCCTTGCGCGCGGGCGGGCGGTGCTGGCCCACCGTCACCTCGACCGTCACGATCCCCGGCATCTCGGCCCCCTGCACCGTGGCGCGACGGCGACGATCCACACCCGCATGCGGCAGCGTCAGGAGGAGATCACGCGGCCGCGTGATCTCGAGCGCGGCAAGGGTCTGCGTGGTCTTGGGGCCGATCCCCTCCAGCGTTTCCAGCCCGGCAAAAAGCGGAAAGAGGATTTCCGGTCGCCCGCTCATGCGTCCCCGATGAGGGCGAGCCAGCCATCCTCGTCCAAAGTCTCGATCCCCAGTTCCTCGGCCTTTTTCGCCTTGGACCCGGCCCCCGGACCGGCCACCAGGAGGTCGGTCTTGGCACTGACCGAGCCTGCGACCTTGGCCCCCAACCCTTCGGCGCGCGCCTTGGCCTCGGCCCGTGTCATCTTCTCAAGCGTGCCGGTAAAGACCACAGTCTTGCCCGCCACCGGGCTACCATCGGTTCTCGGGCGCGCGGCCTCTTCGACCGTCAGATGCTTGGTCAGCCGGTCGATGCTGGCGCGTTCATGCGGCTCGGCAAAGGCCCCGACAAGGGCGCGCGCCATGACTGTGCCCACCCCGTCGATGCCCAAGAGGCGCTCCCATTCCGACCCGTCAAAATCCCGCGCCGCATCCATCGCGGCGATAAACTCATCCCAAGTGCCATAGTTGCGCGCAATGAGGATGCTGGCCTGCTCACCCACATGCCGGATTCCAAGCGCAAAGAGCAATCGTCCAAAGGGGATTTTCCGTTTATCCTCAATCGCTTCAAAGAGGTTCTTCGCGCTCTTTTCGCCCCAGCCCTCGCGGTTTTTCAATTGCTGCATGCCAGAGCCATACCGCTCTCGCAGGGTAAAGATATCCGCCGGTTCCTTGATCCAGCCGTCGCGATAGAATTGCTCCACCTGCCTGGCCCCCAGCCCCTCGATGTCAAACGCCGCGCGGCTGACGAAATGCTTGAGCTTTTCCACCGCCTGCGCAGGACAGACAAGGCCGCCCATGCAGCGGCGCACGGCGTCCCCCTCTTCGCGCACCGCATCCGATCCACATTCGGGGCATGTGGTGGGAAAGACGAACGGCACGGCCTCCTCTGCCCGCTTTGTCA
>JBLRXE010000185.1:0-5383 GCA_047920895.1 Roseovarius sp. | reverse complement strand
AGATCGGCATAGCCGGGCACGTCCTGGTCCGAGACGTTGAGAACCTCGTGCAGGATGAACTGCATGACGCGGGTGGGGGCGGTATAGCTGGGCATGTCTTCTCTCCCTTGAACGGTCTGGCCGCTTATTCGGCGGCCTCTTGGGTGGTCTTGAGCGAGGCCAGCATACGCTCGCCCCATGTCATCTGTTCGCGCAGCTCGGAGATTGCGGCCTCCAACTCGTCGCGCTGTTTCTCCATCTCGGCCAGACGCATGCGCGCCACCTCATAGGCGCGGGCAATCTGGCTGTGTTGCTGATCCCCCTTGTCATAAAGATCGAGCAACTGGCGCAGATCCTCGAGGCTGAAGCCGAAACGCTTGCCGCGTTGGATCAGCTTGAGCCGGGCCCGGTCACGCCGGGTAAAGAGACGCTTCTGCCCCACCCGCTTGGGCGAGAGCAGTTCCTTGGCCTCGTAGAAGCGCAGGGTGCGGGGCGTTACATCGAACGTCTCGCACATCTGGCGAATGGTCCTCACATCGTCGGTCATCGGTTTACCCATATCACAGCACATTTGCCGACAATCTGCGGATCATGGGCCATGGTTACAACAGTCAGCGCGCTTGACGTAACCACTACGTCGCGTCACTTTCAGGTTGACGTAAGATAAGGCAAGGTAAGCGAGGGGCGAGGGAAATATTCTTGCCCTAACGTCACCCGCTCAGCCGACACTCGCAGCGGTGTCGTCGCGCAGTTTCTTCAGTTCGGCCATCGCGTCGTCGATTTGCCGACGCTGTTCGGCCAGTTCGGCAAGCTGCCGGTCGGCCAGGGCAATCCAGCTCCGCATCTGCGCCTCGGTGCCTTCTTTTTCATAGATGAGAAGCCATTGCCGGATTTCTTCCAGCGCAAAACCGAATTTGCGACCGCGCAGGATCAGGGTCATGCGCGCACATTCAGACGGTCCGTAATACCGCGCGCGCCCGTCGCGTTCGGGCTGCAACAGCTCGATATATTCGTAATAGCGCAGGGTGCGCGGCGTGACATCATAGGTCGCGCACATCTCCTTGAAGGACAGTTTCTTATCCGCCATGGTCAGCCCCTCCCGATGCTTCGACGTTATGACCAAGACGCGGCCCATGCAACCAGTGCTCTTGCAGCTTGTGCGGATTAGGGATCATAAAGAGCGCATCACGATCCGCGAGGGACAGCATGACCGACCCCAAGACCAAGATCGCGCAGCAATTCATGCAGGCCCTGCCCCATGCCCGTGCGCTTGGCATGCGGCTGGTGACGATGGGCGATGGTCAGGCCGAGATCGAGATGGATTATGATCCGCGCTTTGTTGGCGACCCCGAGACCGGGGTGATTCATGGTGGCGCAGTTTCGGCGCTCATGGATACCTGCTGCGGGGCGGCGGCGATGAGCCATCCGGCCTCGCCCGGCGGCACGGCCACGATTGATCTGCGCATAGACTATATGCGCCCGGCGACACCGGGGCAGCGCATCCGCGCACATGCGGAATGTTACCATGTCACGCGCTCGGTGGCCTTTGTCCGCGCCCGTGCGATGGACGACGACGACGCGCGACCCGTGGCCACCGCCACCGGCGCCTTTACCGTAGAGGGCAAATGATGGCCCGCGTCCGTCCCGAACCCGTCCAGGTGGTCAAACAACGGCGCGATGCGGCGCTCAAGGCGCTGGTCGAGGGGGTGCCTTATATCGGCTTTCTCGGGGTGCAGTTCGATCGGCGGGGGGATGAGTTGACTGCCCTGATGCCATTCGAGGAAAAGCTGATCGGCAATCCGATATTGCCGGCGCTGCATGGCGGGGCGACGGCGGCGTTTCTGGAGATCACGGCGATCATCGGGCTGAGTTGGGGAATGCTCTGGGAAGAGATCGAGAGCGGCGGCTTCGACCCCGAGGCCATTGTTGGCGGCAAGCTGCCACGCCTGCCAAAAACCATTGATTTTACAGTGGATTACCTGCGTTCCGGCCTGCCGCGGGATGCCTATGCGCGGGCGCAGGTCAACCGCTCTGGCCGCCGCTATGCCTCTGTGCATGTCGAGGCGTGGCAGGATAATCGCAGCCGCCCCTTTGCCCAAGCCACCGGGCATTTTCTGATGCCGCGTCGCGATGGCTGAGGCCGCGCGGGCGGTCACGCATGCCCGCGTCCTGAAAATCGCCATTCCCATCGTCATCTCCAATGCCACGGTGCCGATTCTGGGCGCGGTGGATACCGGCGTTGTGGGACAGTTGGGGGCGGCGGCGCCGATTGGCGCGGTGGGGATCGGCGCGGTCATAATTACCGGAATTTATTGGATTTTCGGCTTTCTTCGGATGGGCACCACAGGCCTGACCAGTCAGGCGCAGGGCGCGGGGCAGACCGGCGAGGTCGCGGCCCTTTTGACCCGCGCCCTGATGATCGGCTTTGCCGGGGGTCTGGCCTTCATTGCCCTGCAAGTGCCTGTTTTCTGGGCCGCTTTTCAGATTTCCCCGGCCAGCGAAGAGGTTGAAACCCTCGCCCGGCAATATATGGAGATCCGGGTCTGGAGCGCCCCGGCGATGATCGCGCTTTTTGGCATGACCGGCTGGCTCATCGCGCAGGAACGCACGCGGGCGGTTTTGCTGCTGCAACTGGTGATGAACGGCATAAATATCCTTTTGGATCTATGGTTTGTGCTGGGGCTCGACTGGGGCGTTGCGGGGGTTGCACGGGCGACGGTGATTGCGGAATGGGGCGGTCTGGCACTGGGGTTCTGGTTTTGTCGCGATGCCTTTGCAGTGCCCGCGTGGCGCGACTGGCCCCGCGTGTTTGATCGCGAACGGCTGAAAAACATGGCCTCTGTCAATGGGGACATCATGCTCAGGTCATTGATGTTGCAGGTTATTTTCATCTCTTTTCTGTTCTGGGGCAGCGATTTTGGCGATGTCACACTGGCGGCAAATCAGGTGCTTTTGCAATTCCTGAGCATCACTGCGCATGCGCTGGATGGGTTTGCCTTTGCCGCTGAGGCGCTGGTGGGACAGGCGTTTGGGGCGCGGTCGGTCGCGCATTTGCGGCGGGGGGCGCTCTTGACGAGTGTGTGGGGTGTGGTGGTCTGCGTGGTGCTGGCCGTCAGCTTTGCCTGCTTTGGCGGGGCGTTGATTGATCTGATGGCCAAGGCGCCAGATGTCCAGCAAGAGGCTCGCAACTATTTGATTTATATGGCATTTGCGCCAATTCTCGGGCTGTCGGCCTATATGCTTGATGGGGTTTTTATCGGGGCCACGCGCACCCGCGACATGCGCAACATGATGGCGCTGAGCCTGTTGGTCTATATCGTCGCGGCGCTGCTGCTGGCGCCTTTCTTGGGCAATCATGGCCTCTGGCTGGCCCTCCTCATCAGTTTCGTGGCGCGGGGGATCACGCTGGGGCTGCGCTATCCAGCGTTGGAGCGGGCGGCGCGTGACGTGACAGACCTTACAAAATCCCCGTCGATTTTGTAAGGTCGCGGCACCGCTTCGCAGCGCCTGCCGGATGCGGAATGACGGAGCCGCGACCATGCTGCACATCACAGATCAGATCGCCATCGAGGATTGGGAATTGACCGAGCAGTTCATGCGCGCCTCGGGGCCGGGGGGGCAGAATGTCAACAAGGTGTCGAGCGCCGTCGAATTGCGGTTCGAGGCCGAGCGGTCGCCCAGCCTGCCGGCGCCGGTCAAGACGCGGCTGAGGCGTCTGGCCGGGCGACGCTGGACCAAGGAGGGGGCGGTCGTGCTGCAATGCGACGAGACCCGCAGCCAAACGCGCAACCGGGAAATCGTGCGCGAGCGTCTGGCGGAGTTGATCCGTCAGGCTGCGGTCGCGCCGAAGCGGCGGGTGGCGACCAAGCCGACGCTGGGATCGAAGAAACGCCGCCTTGCCACCAAGAAACAGCGTGGCGTGGTCAAGGCCCTGCGTGGTCAGGTCGAGGGGGAGGACTGACCCCGGTTTCGTCCGGCGCCAAATATCACCGCCGGGGGCGTATCGTTATCGTGTCAGACGCCTCCGGCGTGCCGCACGAGACTTGAGCTTTCTTGGGGCGTGTCGGGCTTTCGCTGAACCTTCTGGACGGTTCAAGTAGCTTGTTTTGCGCAAGTTTGAAGCGACAGAGCCCATCAACCTTTTTGAAATTGCGTTAAATCACAAGGATGTCATCGGCCCCGGCGTGCAGATCGGACAGGGCGCGGGACCGCCCGCAAGACCCGAGAGGATCGTGCCGGGAGCCGGCCCAATCAGGCGTCAGATCACCGTGCCTCAGACCCCGGCCTGTCGGATCGCGCGCGCGCCCAGAAGATGACGGCGCGTCAGCCATATCACGAGCGGCGGGATGACCAGCCACTGCAGGAGCGGACTCAGCCCGGTGCCGAACGGCGGCACCAACGGCATCACAGCTGAATAGGCCCAACGCAGGCTGATAGTGGTGTGGTAGTATTCAAACCCGACGGTCAGCGCGATGCCGACGGCCAAGAAGATCGCGACGGGCAACCGCGGCGGTCGAAGTATCCAGCCGCGGCCGCGCGCGGTCAGGCTGGCGATCCAGAACGCGGTCAGGGCGAAGCCGACGTCTCCGACTGTTGCCGACATGCAGAGCTTGATCGCTGCCCAGTGGGACATCCCGGCCAAGCCGGCAAAGGCCGGCACCTGCACGAATTCCCAGACGAAATGCAGCAGGAAGGAAAAGAGGGCGACGGGCAGTTCGGGTGCCTCCAATGGGCCAGCGGCGCGCACGCCGTCGGTGGGCAAGACCACGGCTGTGGTGGGGTCAATGTCCCGTGCCATCAGGCGACCTCAGGGGCGGTGCCGGCCCCGGATGGGCCGCAGGCGTTGCGGCGGCGATCGTCGTCGATGGACGCTTCCGTGATCATCGCGTCATGCGTTTGGCTCATGGCCGGTTCCCTTTCTCAGGTCTCAAGATATTTGACCAGCGCAACAATCGCCAGAACACCAAGCGCGAGGATCAGGATCGACCAGATCCAGTGCAGCCCCATGCACCAGCCCTCCATCATTGCCCATCCGTTTCTCATCGTGATCTCCTCTCAGGTTGAGCCACAGACGGACGGCCGCCCGTGGCCGGGCCGGCGCGCAGGGCGTTGGTCATTCGATACCCAGTTGGCGCCAGCTTTTGCCGCCATTGTCGGAAGCGAGCATTTCGCCGTGTTGGGTCATGGTGAACACACGCTCGGGGGCGTGGGGATCGGCGGCGAAGGACATCAGGTAGCGGTCCGGGAACCCCGGATGCAGGGATTCCCACGCGCCAGTCGCCTCGGCCCGGCGGACAAGCCCCACGCCAAGCACGAAGGCGTGGAGGGTGCCATCACCCGTGACCTCAATGACGCTGACAGGCGCCTGCGCGGGATAGGCCCGCTCCCAGTCCCGGCCGTCGGC
>JBLRXE010000184.1:0-5387 GCA_047920895.1 Roseovarius sp. | reverse complement strand
ATCTGATCTGCGGGATGCTCAATACCAAGGACATCGCGGGCTATCTCACGCCCCTTGCCGGCCATGCCACCACGCTCACCGCACTCTCGATCCCCGGCGAGGCCAACACCCTGCCCGCCGAGGTGACGGCCCAAGCCGCCCGCGCGGCGGGCTTGCCCGCCACTACCGCCGAGAGCGCGCTTGCCGCTGTCGCCACCATCGCCGAAACCTGCCCCAAGGCGCGGATTTTGATCTGCGGCTCGCTCTATCTCGCCGGGGGGATTCTGCGCGAGAACGGCTAGGCGGTCTGGGGGATTGGCGCGCGCACCGAAAACACGCAAAAAGCTTACAAAATCCATGTAAGAACCTTACAGATTGTAAGGTCGCTCCACCTCCGCCACGCGGCGCGCGAAATCCGCGCTTTTCATTGGTTTTCGCCGGTTTTCAGGCCATTTCCGAATCACTCCATATTGACGCAATCGTGAAAACAAGACTAGATATAGATATGGAGATCCGGCTCAGATGTCCGCCGGTTTCACTTATCGCCAATTGGGACCAACCGGGGAAAGAGCCGTGCCAGATCACGACACAGGCCAAGCCGTGAGCGCCTTTGACTGCGCGCGCCGTCCGAAATTTCTGCCCCAGATCATTGATTTTCATGAGGTTTTAACATGTTGCGTGTGACACTGATCGCAGCGGGTTTCGTCGCCATCACCCTTGCGTTGATCCTCATGCAGCCCGGAAAACCGCTCCCCGTGGCCGACCTGCCGCCCCTTGGCAACAACGATGTCACCCACGCGGGCCCCGACCTCTCGGCGATTGCCGCACCGGCGTCCGTGTCTTACGCGTTGGCAAACAGCACGACCCGTGCCCCACAGCCCGCAGCGCCCCTGTCACCCAGCGCCATGCCGGTTGGACAAGCCATTGAATCCATTGCTATAAACTCTTTACAACAGGGCCAGTCAGAGAGCTATATCGACGCGATGGTGAACGACGCCGCGCAAAAAGGCAAGGTCGAAGTGCCCCACGGTCTCGTCACCGCCGAAGGCCGGGTCGATACCACCCTCCTCCTCAGCGCCCTGTCCCAGCCCGCCCGCCCCCGTATTCCCAACACCTATACCGCAACCACAGGCGACAACCTCGCCTCCATCGCCTATCGCTTTTACGGCGATTTTGCGCGGCAGGCTGACATCCTCGCCGCCAACCCCAACACGATGCAGCCCACCGACCGCCTGCGCACAGGTCAGGTGCTCAACCCTTCAACCCTTCAACCCTTTGAAATTAATAAGATTTCCAGTTACGATGGCAGGAGTGATCGAGGGGCCGAACCAACGGCCCCCTTTCATTTTATAGCGAACACGCCTCAGCCACGCCCATCCTTGGGCGATCCCATCACCACATAGGACGTAATCGCATTGACCTGCGGCAGCGTGCCCAGAACATCGGTGTGAAACCGTTTATAGGCCGCCAGATCCGCCACTTCGACCCGCAGAATATATTCCACCGCGCCGGTGATGTTGTGACATTCCACCACGTCCGGCGCCCGGTCCATCGCCTGCTCAAAGGCTATCTGACTAGCCTTGGTATGGCTGTTCAAACCAACCGCAACATAAGCCAAAAACCCGATCCCAAGCGCGCCACGATCCAGTACCGCACGATAGCCCGCAATCACGCCCCGCCGCTCCAGATCCTGCACCCGTCGCAAACAGGCCGACGGTGACAACCCCACCCGCTCCGCCAGTTCCAGATTGCTGACCCGGCCATCGCGTGCCAGCTCTTGCAATATACGTTCGCTGATCTTGTCCATGGATCAATTTTATTGCACTAAGTGGTCTAAATCGCAATAGAACGCAATTTCATGGCAGGTTTCTTCGCATAAGGTTGCAGTATGACACTCGATTTGCTCACCGCCCTTGTTACCTTCTGCTTTGTCACGGTCATGACACCGGGACCGAACAATCTCATGCTCATGGCCTCGGGGACGAATTTCGGTTTTGCTCGCTCCATCCCCCATATGCTGGGGATCGGCCTCGGCTTTCCCCTAATGGTGGCCTGTGTGGGCCTCGGCGTGATGCAGGTCTTTGACCTCTGGCCGCTCAGCTACACCCTACTCAAGATCGGCTCTGTCGCCTATCTCCTTTATCTTGCGTGGAAAATCGCCAACGCCGCCCCACCCCGCGACGCTGACGCCTCCGGTAAACCGTTGACATTCCTGCAATCTGCGGCGTTCCAATGGGTCAACCCAAAGGCATGGAGCATGGCGCTCTCGGCCGTCACCCTCTATGCTACAGGCCGCAATCTGACCTCGGTCCTCTGGGTCGCGGGGGTATATGTTGTGGTTTCGTCCGTCAGCACCACAAGCTGGACCCTGCTCGGCCAACAACTCCGCCGCCTGCTCAAGAACCAAACCCGTCTGCGTGCCTTCAACTGGCTCATGGCCGCCCTGCTCATCGCGACGTTGATCCCGGTGCTCTGGCCCGCCTGACCCGGATGTGATTGCAAATCACCGCTCTTGCCGCCATATAACGCCACGGCAACCGTGGAGACCTGAGTGCAATGACCAACTACCTCGACTTCGAAAAGCCGCTGGCCGAGATTGAAGGCAAGGCCGAGGAATTGCGCGCGCTCGCCCGCAGCAATGCCGAGATGGACGTCGAAGCCGAGGCTTCAGCCCTTGATGCCAAGGCCACCGAGATGCTGCGCGATCTCTATAAGACCTTGACCCCATGGCGGAAATGTCAGGTGGCGCGTCACCCCGACCGCCCACATTGCCGCGACTATATCAACGTGCTGTTTTCCGATTACACCCCCCTCGCCGGCGACCGCGCCTTTGGCGAGGATCACGCCGTGATGGGCGGATTGGCACGGCTGAACAGTCGCCCCGTAATGGTCATCGGCCACGAAAAAGGCAATGATACCAAGAGCCGGATCGCCCGCAATTTTGGAATGGCCCGCCCCGAGGGCTATCGCAAGGCGGTGCGCCTGATGCAGGTGGCAGACCGCTTTGGCCTGCCGGTGATCACGCTGGTGGACACGCCCGGCGCCTATCCCGGCAAGGGTGCCGAAGAACGGGGACAAAGTGAGGCGATTGCCCGCGCGACCGAAACCTGTCTCGCCATCGGGGTGCCGCTGGTGTCGGTCATCATTGGCGAAGGCGGATCAGGCGGCGCCGTGGCCTTTGCCTCTGCCAATCGCGTGGCGATGCTGGAGCATTCGGTCTATTCGGTGATCTCGCCGGAGGGTTGCGCCTCGATCCTGTGGAAGGATTCCGAAAAGATGCGCGAGGCCGCCGAGGCGCTGCGCCTCACGGCGCAGGATCTGACGAAACTGGGCGTTGCGGATAGAATCATCGACGAACCCATGGGCGGCGCTCACCGCGATCCGGCCAGCACCATCGCCGCCGTGGGCAAGACGATCGAGGCGATGCTCAGTGAGTTGTCCAAAAAGGATCGCGCCGCCCTCATCAAGGACCGGCGCGAGAAATTTCTCAAGATGGGCACCAAGGGACTCGCGGCCTGAGCCGGGAACTCTGGCATCGCGCCTCAGACGGCGTCGCGGCGATTGGCCTTGAGCCGTGCGTTGACGATCTCAACGATGCCCGTGAATTCAACTGACTCAATGCCTTGCTGCTCGGCAATCAGCTTGACCAGCATATCGACCCGTTCGATCCGATCCGCCCCGCCTTCAATCGCGCGCGCGGCGGAGGACGGTTTGAGCAATCCATTGGCGGCATTGGCATATTTGGCAAAGGGCACGGCATCGTCGGCCTCTGCGCCCAGACGGCGGACTACCGCATCAACGGTGCTATAGATCTTCTCGGAGAGCGCAACATCACCATGCACCGCCTCTTTGATCGGGCGCGCGCCCTCGGGCAGGACACAACGGTAATTGCCCGTGAGCAGCATGCTCCATTTGGCAAAGGGCACATAGATCGAGTCGAACACGCGCAGCTTGACCGGCACGTCCTTGCCATCGACCGTCACCGCATCAATCGCGGCCTCCAGATCACGCAGGATGCGGTTGTGGGCCTCATCCTCGAAAATCGCCGCCTTGAAATTGGTAGGCAACCCGACATGCAGCGTGTTCGCCCCGTCCTCGGCTACGCGGTAGGCCTGCGGATCAGGGCTGCAGAGCGTGACTGTGCCGGGATTAAACGCGGCCCAAGCACGCGGGCAGGTATAGGCCGCCTCAAGTTTCGATGTATCAAGGCCCGGAACCCGGCGCAGATAGGGCAGCGGCGGCATGTTCATGATCGAGAGGCACGGCGTGCCCGCCGCCGCAATCCGGCCCAAGAGGTCTACGATATTGTCGGCGCAGTATTGCGGTTCCGACATGGCAAGCGCCACCATATCGTAATCGGCGGGGTTCACATCCTCGGGCGCCAGAGCGTTGAGCGTGCCCGGCAGATCATGCGAGCGGAACGAGCGATGCTCCGCCTCATCGCGCAGCTTGATGCGCACATCGGTGCCCTCAGCATTGATGAGGTCAGCCGTGGACTGACGGCAGACAAGCGTCACATCCTGCCCGGCCATCAAAAGCTTGGTGCCAAGAAGAGAGCCGTAAGAGGCCCCGAGGATTACGATGCGATATGCCATGACAGTCCTTTCGATAGAATCTTGCGCGTGTATCGGTCCTTTCAACTATATAGGATCCTGCCGATTTCACTACGAAATTAATGTCAATGTGTATATGGTAAACATTACAATACAAAAATCTGTAATATTGTAAGGTTTCCCATGGCCAAGACCCTCATCGGCCCCCGCCTGCGCCAGTTGCGGCGCGAGCGGGGGCAAACCCAAGCCGATATGGCCCGCAAGCTGGACGTCAGCCCGTCCTATATAAACCTGCTGGAGAACAATCAGCGTAGCCTGTCGGTGCAGATGCTGATGTCCATCGCCGATGCCTATGCGGTCGATTGGCGGGACCTGACGCGTGACGAGACCGCGCGCCGGGTGGTCGACCTGCGCCATGCGGTGCGCGATCCGGTTTTTGCGTCGGACCGCCCCGACCTTCAGGAATTGCGCGGCGCAGTGGATCACGCCCCCCGGCTTGTCGATCTCTTTCTCGAACTGCACGCGGCCTATCGCACCGCGCTGGAAAAGATCCTGAGTCTTGCCGGGGAAAACGCCGCGGATGAACTCTTGCGCAGCTCGCCCGAGACGGTGATCCACAATTTCTTTCGTGACCATGAAAACCATTTCCCGGAGTTGGAGCGTGCCGCCGAAAGTGCGCGCGAGGGGGAGTTCACCTCGCCCGAAGATCGCTATTTCGACCTGCGCGAACGCTTGCTGACGCGGCATGGCATCAGCGTGCGCATCCGCCGGATCGGAGAAATCGGCGATGCCCTGCGCTACTATGACGAGGCCATAGGCGTCGTTCATCTGTCGCAGGCGCTCGACACCTCGAAC
>JBLRXE010000183.1:0-5387 GCA_047920895.1 Roseovarius sp. | reverse complement strand
AGCATGTCGAGCGCGATCCAGTCGGGGTTTTGCCCCTCGTCCGCAATCACGAGAATTTCCGAGGGTCCGGCGATCATGTCGATGCCGACCTTGCCGAACACCCGGCGCTTGGCGGCGGCGACAAAGGCATTGCCGGGGCCGGTGATCTTGTCCACCGGGGCAATCGTTTCGGTGCCATAGGCAAGCGCTGCAATCGCCTGCGCGCCGCCGATGCGGTAAATTTCGTCCACGCCTGCGATTTCCGCCGCCAAGAGAACCAGCGGGTTCGCCTTGCCATCCGGCGTCGGCACTACGATGGCCAACCGCTCAACCCCGGCCACTTTGGCGGGAATGCCGTTCATCAGCACCGATGAGGGATAAGAGGCCAGACCACCGGGCACATAGAGCCCCGCCGCCGACACCGGCGTCCAGCGCCAGCCGAGCATCGCGCCGCTCTCTTCGGTCCAGCTTGCATCCTCGGGCATCTGGCGCGCGTGATAGGAACGGATGCGTTTAGCTGCCAGTTCCAGTGCTGCACGCTCCGCCGGGGGCACCTCGGCGATCAGCGCGGCGATCTCCTGAGGTGAAAACCGCAGCGTTTCAGGGGTCAGCGTCAGGCGGTCAAACCGTTCGGTCAAGGCGATCACGGCTGCGTCCCCACGGGCCCGCACATCGGCGATGATGCCCGCGACGATTTCGTCCACATCGGGGCTGTCCTCGCGCTTGGCGCTCAGCAACGCGGCAAAGCGGGACTCGAAATCGGGCGCGGTGGCGTCAAGCGTGATCGGCATGGCGGTTCCTTTCGCCGGGGGACATAGCGGGGCGGGACCCCTGTCTCAAGCCCCGGCATTTTTCTTGGGGCAAATACTCATATCCTGCCGCAGGCGGCATGGTTCAGCCCTCGTGATTAGGCACCTTGCCCGATGGGGCACGGTAAGGCCGGGTCACATCCTTGAGCGTCACTTCAAGCGCCTCGATCTCCAGCCGCAGCGCGCCATCGCCCGCCAGCGTCAAGAGCACATGGCCCGCGCCCTCTGCCCCCGGCTCGAAGGTGATCGCAAGCAGCGACAGGATCGTGTCCTTGTCGCTCCGGTCGATGCCCTGGCTGGCGACGCGCAGCACATTGTCCACCACCAAGAGGGATTGCACCCGCTCCGGCCCATGCCGCGCCAGACCGCGATCCTCCCACCGAAAGCGGTTGAGCAACAGGCCAAAGCGGCACCTGGCCGGTTGCCAGGTCATTTCGGTGATAGGGAAAACCGCGTCCTGCGCCAGCGAGGAGATGACCTTGAGATCCTCCTCCTCCATCGCGCCCAGATTGAGCGGGGCCTCGCGACCGTCTTCGAATTTGGCGTCTTGGGTCATTGACCACTGATCCTCTCGATTTTGGCGCCGACATTGCCTAGCTTTTCCTCGACCCGCTCATAGCCCCGATCAAGGTGATAGACCCGGTTGACGATGGTTTCGCCCTCTGCCGCCAACCCCGCAAGGATGAGCGAGACCGAGGCACGCAGATCGGTCGCCATGACTGGCGCCCCCTTGAGGTGATCGACCCCGGTCACGGTGGCGGTGCCGCCATGCACGTCGATGCGCGCCCCCATGCGCATCAGTTCCGGGGCGTGCATGAAGCGGTTTTCAAAGATACGCTCCTCAAGCACCGAGGTGCCTTCGGCGGTGCACATCAGCGCCATCATCTGCGCTTGCAGGTCAGTGGGAAATCCGGGGAAAGGCTCTGTCACCACATCGACCGCGCGCACTTTGCCATTTTTGCGGCTCACCTTCAGGCCCGCATCGGTCTCGGTGACGCTGACGCCCGCTTCTTCAAGTTTGTCGCTGAAGGCCCCCACAAGGTCGCGCCGCCCACCCAGACATTCCACCTCACCACCGCAGATTGCCGGGGCCAGCATATAGGTGCCCAGCTCGATCCGATCGACCACCACGGGATGCGTCGCCCCGCCCAGCCGGTCCACACCCTGAATGGTGATCGTGCTGGTGCCTTCGCCTTCAATCTGCGCGCCCATGCGGCGCAGACATTGGGCAAGATCGACAATCTCAGGCTCGCGCGCCGCGTTCTTGAGCACGGTCGTGCCCTTGGCCAGCGTCGCCGCCATCAGCGCATTTTCCGTGGCCCCGACCGACACGATGGGAAATTCGAAAGTGCCCCCCTTGAGACCGCCGGGAGCCTTGGCATGCACATAGCCCTCGCGCAGGTCGAGTTCCGCACCCATAGCCTCCAGTGCCCGCAAATGCAGGTCCACGGGCCGCGCGCCGATGGCGCAGCCGCCCGGCAGCGAGACCACCGCATGCCCGTCCCGCGCCAGCATCGGCCCCAGCACGAGGATAGAGGCCCGCATCTTGCGCACGATGTCATAGTCGGCGACGTGGTTGTTCAGGCCGTGCGACGACAGCGCCAGAACCTGCCCGCCCTGCATCTGCACCACTTCGACCCCGAGCGATTGCAGAAGCGTGGTCATCGTCTTGATGTCGGACAGGCGCGGTGCATTGGTCAGGGTCAGCGGCTCGTCACTCAGCAGCGTGACGGGCATCAGCGTGAGACAGGCGTTCTTGGCCCCCGCGATAGGGATTTGCCCCTGAAGCGGGCCATTGCCTGTGACGACGATCGAATCCATCTGCTCTACCCTTCATTCTTTTCACCGGCGCGCTTCGGGTCTGATCCGTCATCCGCCCGCGCGCGCCCCTGCGCCTTACGCCGTGCGAGATTGGCCTTCAACGCCGATTTCAGCCTGTCCTCGCGGCTTGGGCCCGGTTTCGCGCCTTTATCCGGTGTTTGTTTTCTGCTCATGGTCCCTCTCTTACAGGAGGTGCGAAAAACCGTCCAGTTACCCCTTGCGCCATCGGCGATTAGCGTCTAATCAGCGCGCCACAGTGTGCTGCTGTAGCTCAGTGGTAGAGCGCGTCATTGGTAATGACGAGGTCGGGAGTTCAATCCTCCCCAGCAGCACCATTTTTTTCCAAATAAATACAGACAGAAACGTGATATCACCGCCTTGCGCGTCGATTGCCTGACGGGCGTCCAACACGGCAGCCATGATCATCCCTCGTCCCGTCAAAGCGCAAGAACCAAGAACCAAGAACCAAGAACAATGTGGACCGGATATTGAGCACCCCAACGACCGTCGACGGTTCTTTCCTGTCTGGTCTGAGGCTTATACCCTACGCCGAGTTCTGGCGCGCGGTCGGTCACGTCTGTGATTTGTTCACTCAGGCAGAATGCTACCACCTCTTCAAGGCCGCTGGCTATGAAACTGATTGAACGCAACCCGCTTGCCACAAAGATCCGATTTGATGTGTATCATGTCCACGATACATCGACACCCTAAACTAATGTTCGAGAGAGAGAGCGAGCATCATGGGCGCAGTGTTCCGGACGCAAGAACTGACCAAGGTTTACGAAACCGGCGAATTTCAGGTTCGGGCGCTTGATGGCGTGAACCTTGAGCTTTTTGCGGGGGAACTGGCCGTGTTGCTCGGTCCCTCCGGCAGCGGCAAATCCACGTTGCTCAACATTTTGGGCGGTCTCGATCACGCAACATCGGGAAAGGTCTGGTTTCGTGATCTGGAACTGTCAGGGCTCAATGATCGCAAGCTGACCCGCTACCGCCGTGATCATGTGGGGTTTGTCTTTCAGTTCTACAATCTCATCGCCAGTCTGACGGCACGCGAAAATGTGCAACTGGTGACTGACGTCGCCGCCAATCCGATGCCGGCAGAAGAGGCGCTGGCACAGGTCGGGCTTGAACACAGACTGGATCATTTTCCCTCCGAGATGTCAGGCGGCGAGCAGCAACGCGTGGCCATCGCAAGGGCCATTGCCAAGCGGCCCGAGGTGTTGTTGTGCGACGAGCCGACAGGGGCACTGGACAGCAAGACCGGAGTTCGGGTGCTGGAGGTCTTGCGGGATGTGAATGACAGGCTGAACACAACCACGGTGGTCATCACCCACAATGCCGCCATCCGCCAGATGGCACATCGGGTTGTGTATTTTCTCGACGGGCGTATCGACCGGGTGGAGGAGAACGCCGCCCGCTGCCCGCCCGCAGAAATTAGCTGGTGAAGGGCCGGGCATGAACACACTCGACCGCAAACTCATCCGCGATTTTCGAAGGCTTTGGGCGCAGGCGCTGGCCATCGCGCTGGTCTTGGCCTGCGGCGTGGCGATCCTGCTGACGACCTTTGGCACCTTTGTTTCATTAGAGGACACGCGCAGCGCCTATTACGAACGCAACCGCTTTGCCGATGTCTTTGCCGATGCCAAACGAGCGCCGCGCTGGCTGATGCAGGAGGTCCGTGCAATCGACGGCGTGCGCGCCGCCGATGCCCGCATATCGCAATTTGCGGTTCTGGACGTGCCGGGACAGCCGGAAACTGTCACCGCGCGCATCCTGTCGTTGCCTGCCACCGGCCCCCCACGACTCAACGTGCCGACGCTGCAAGCCGGGCGACTGCCGTCGCCCGATGCCGTGACCGAAGTCGCCGTCAATGCCCCCTTTGCTCTGGCAAATCACTTGCGGCCGGGTGACACCTTCCACGCCAATCTCAACGGGCACCGGCGTGAGTTGACCCTCACCGGCACGCTTTTGTCGCCGGAGTTTATTTATAACATTGGCCCCGGCGCGCTGATGCCCGACAATGAAACTTTTGGCGTGCTATGGATGCCAGAGACGGCTGTCGCTGCGGCCTTTGATATGGACGGGGCCTTCAACAACGTGACGCTGAAGCTGGGACGCGACGCAAACCGGAAAGACGTGATCGACCGCCTTGACATTCTGCTCACGCCTTATGGCGGACTTGGCGCCTATGGCCGCGACGTCCAGATGTCCAACAGCTTCATCGAGTCCGAACTGGAGCAGTTGAGGACGACCGCGCTGATCCTGCCGCCGATCTTCTATGCAATCTCCGCCTTTCTGGTGGCCATGGTGATGAGCCGCATCATTGCACTGGAGCGCAGCGAGATCGGACTGTTGAAGGCGATCGGCTATTCGGATGTAGAGATTTGCGTGCACTACCTGCTGCTGGCCGTCCTGATCGCAATGGTGGGCAGCTTGATCGGCTGGGGGGCGGGGACGTGGCTCGCACATGCGCTGGCCCGGCTCTACGCCCGGTTCTTCGACTTTCCTTACCTGATCTACAATCTCGATTACACCGCCTATGCACTGTCAGGGCTTCTGGCTGTTGGGAGTGCCGCGCTCGGGGCAACCCGAAGTGCCTTGCGCGCCGCGCACTTGCCACCCGCCGTGGCCATGGCTCCGCCGGCACCGCCGCGTTACAAGCGCACCAGGCTCGACCGGGCGATGATGGCGTTGCGCCTGTCACAGTCCGTGGTGATGATCCTGCGCAGCCTGCTGCGCTGGCCTCTACGCTCTGCCATGACCTCCTTGGGACTGGCG
>JBLRXE010000182.1:0-5426 GCA_047920895.1 Roseovarius sp. | reverse complement strand
CCCTGAAGCGCCATCTGCGTGATTGCGCGTTCGGCATCGGCGCCTTCGGGCACGCTCTCTTGATACACTGTTTCGACAGCGTCGCCGAACTCTGCCTCGACGGCGAGACGGCCCTTGTCATGCTCGTAGGTCCAGCCGCCATCGCCGATGGGGCCAACATAGATGAAGCCGACCTTGGTCTTGTCCTGCGCCATGGCAGATGTCGCGAGGCCAAGCGCAAGGGCGGCGGTTGAGAGAAGGCGGGTAAGGGTCATTCGGGGTCTCCCTGTTGTGATCTTATTGCGACGTGTGAAAGATGCGGCCCAATGAGCCGGGCGCGCGGGATTTGTCCGCCGACATGATGACCAGCACGAGCACGGTGATCAAGTAGGGTGACATGGAAAGATATTCGACCGGGATGGCGACGCCTGCCGCCTGAAGGTTGAGTTGCAGCACCGACACCCCGCCAAAGAGCCACGCCCCAAGCAGAACGCGCCCCACTTTCCACGAGGCAAAGACCACAAGCGCAAGTGCGATCCAGCCTGCCCCCGAGGTCATGCCTTCGGTCCATTGCGGCACGCGCACGAGGCTGAGATAGGCCCCCCCCAGCCCGGCGCAGGCCCCGCCAAAGAGGATCGCCAGAACGCGGATACGCACCACCTTGTAGCCAAGCGCATGCGCGGCCTCGTGGTTTTCGCCCACCGCGCGCAGGATCAGCCCGGCGCGGGAATATTTCAGCAGCGCCCAGACCAGAGCCACCAGAAAGAGGGCGAAATAAACCATCAGATCATGGGAAAACACCACCCGACCGAAAAAGGGCAGATCGCTGAGGATGGGCAGGTCGAGCCGTGTGGTCGGCGGCGGCTTGACCCCGACATAGCCCTGCCCCAGCAGGGATGAGAGGCCAAGGCCGAAAAGCGTGAGTGCCAGACCGCTTGCCACCTGATTGGCAAGGGCCACTTGCGTCAAAAGCGCGAAGAGCAGCGCCAGAATGGCCCCCCCGGCGGCGGCGGCGGCAAACCCCACAAATGGCGAGCCGGTATTGACGGCCATCGCAAAGCCGCAGATCGCGCCGGTGATCATCATGCCCTCAACCCCGAGGTTGAGCACCCCCGCCCGCTCGACGACCAACTCGCCCAAAGCTGCCAGCAGAATGGGTGTCGAGGCCACGATGAGCGAGGCCAAAAGCAGCGCCGGATCAATCGACGACAGAACCATCACGCCACCTCCTTTGTCACCAGCCGAACGCGGTAATTGGTCAGCAGGTCAACGGCGAGGAGGAAGAACAGGAGCATCCCTTGAAAGAGCTGGATCGCAGCGGCGGGCAGGCCCATTTTGGATTGTGCCAATTCGCCGCCGATATAGGTGAGCGCCATCAAGAGGCCTGCCAAAAGGATGCCGAACGGGTGCAACCGGCCCAGAAAGGCCACGATGATCGCCGTAAACCCATAGCCCACGTTGAAATCAATGCTCACTTGGCCAGCGGGTCCCGATACTTCGAACAGTCCCGCCAATCCTGCCAAAGCGCCCGATGTGCCCAAACAGAACACAACCAGCCGCCCCGTGTGCACACCGGCAAAGCGTGCCGCCCGTGGCGCTTGGCCGGCCAGCCGGATGTGATAGCCAAGGATATGGCGGCTCAGCAGCACATATGCGAAAATGACCGCGATCAGTGCCGCGGCCACCCCCCAATGCATCCCCGTGCCGGTGATCAGCTCTGCATTATGGGCGCTGTCATATTGGCGCAGGTTGCGCGAACCGGGAAAACCGCGCCCCTCGGGGTTCTTCATCAGGCCGAGCGCCATGGCGGCCAACAATTGCTCAGCGACATAGACCAGCATCAGCGAAACGAGGATTTCATTGGTGCCGAACCGCAGCTTGAGAACTGCCGGGATCATGCCCCAGGCCCAGCCCCCAAGCGCGCCCGCCAGCACCATCAACGGAAAGATCAGCCCGCTCTCCGCCGGGTAAAAGGCAAGCGCCACACCCGCGCCGGCAAGCGCGCCGACGATATATTGTCCCTCCGCCCCGATGTTCCAGATGCCCGCGCGAAACCCGAGGCTGAGACCGATGGCAATCAGCACCAGAGGCGCGCCCTTGATCAGCAGTTGGGGGCGGTAATAAAACGCGAATTCGCCAAAGAGCGGCTGCCAGAAGATCGTCGAGATGGCCGCGACCGGGTCCTTACCAAGCGCGGCAAAGAGCGAGCCACCCGCCACCATGGTGATCAGCACCGCCAGAACCGGCGTGGCCCAAGTCCAGAGTTGCGAGGGTTGGGGGCGCTTCTCCAGCTTCAGCATGGCGCGCGCCTATGCTTCTTTTCGGCAAAAATACTCAAATACGACGGGTCACACATGCGCCACCTCCATGCCATGCGCGCCGCCCATCATCAATCCGATCTCTTCGACGCTTAGGCCTTGGGTGGGCCGTATCTCCGAGAGCCGCCCCTCGCTCAAGGCTCCGAACCGGTCGGAAATCTCGATCAGCTCATCGAGATCCTGACTGATGCAGATGACCGCCGCGCCACCTGCGGCGAGATCGAGCAAGGCTTGCCGGATCGCGGCGGCGGCGGCGGCATCGACGCCCCAAGTGGGCTGGTTGACCACCAGAACCTCGGGCTTTTGCAGCACCTCGCGGCCAATCACGAACTTTTGCAGATTGCCCCCCGACAGCGCCCGTGCGGCGGTGCCCGGTCCGGGTGTGCGCACGTCAAAGCCGGTGATGATCCGGCGGGCAAAGGCTTCGGCCGCGTCCCATCTGAGAAAGCCGCGATTGATCAGGTTCTCGCGCACGGCTGCCGTGAGGATCGCGTTTTCCGTGAGGCTCATGTCGGGGGCTGCGGCATGGCCCAGCCGTTCCTCGGGCGCGCTCAGGAGGCCCATGGCGCGGCGTGCGGCGGGGCCGTGCTGGCCAATCGCCACGCCCTTCAGGCGCACGGCCTCTGCCGCCACCTGCATTTCCCCCGAGAGCACGGCCAAAAGCTCATCCTGTCCGTTGCCCGCGACCCCGCCGATACCCAGCACCTCTCCGGCCTGCACGGCAAAGGAAATGCCTCTGAGCGCGGTGCCGAATTGCCCTTGGGCAGCCACCGACAGGTTCGCCACCTCGAGCGCCACAGCCCCCTTGCTGCGTCCCGCGCGCGCCGGGGCGGCAAAGCTTGCCCCTACCATTCTCTCGGCCATCTCGCGCGCCGAGGTGTCGCGCGGCACGCAGGTGCCCACGTTGCGTCCCTGTCGCAGGATGGTGGCGTGATCGCAGAGCGCGCGGATTTCCTCGAGTTTGTGGGAGATATAGAGGATCGCCACGCCCTCTGCCGTCAGCTTGCGCAGGGTCTGAAAGAGGATTTCCACCTCTTGTGGCGTGAGCACGCTTGTCGGTTCGTCCATGATCAAGAGGCGCGGCCCCTGCAAGAGGCAGCGGATGATCTCGACCCGCTGTCGCTCTCCCGCCGAGAGATCACCGACGGTCCGGTCGGGATCAAGCGGCAGGCCATAGGTCTGCGAAACCGCGCGGATGCGGGCGGCCAGATCGCGTAGCGGCGGCGGGTCCTCCATCCCGAGGGCTACGTTTTCCGCCACGCTCATCGCATCGAAGAGCGAGAAATGCTGAAACACCATCGCCACCCCCGCCATGCGCGCGGCATGCGGATCAGGCGGGGCATAAGGTGCGCCGCGCAGCGTCATGCTGCCGCTGTCGGGCTTGACGAGGCCATAGATCATCTTGACGAGGGTGGATTTGCCAGCGCCATTCTCGCCCAGAAGGGCATGCACCTCGCCCTCGCGGATGGCAAAGGACACGGCGTCATTCGCGACAACCCCCGGATAGGCCTTGGTGAGACCCGAGACGGTCAGCAAATAGCCTGTCACGCGGTTCTCCTTCGGTCCACGGCCCTGATGCCCGGCTCTTTCAGTAGCGCAGCCGCCACGCCAAGCGCAATGGCTTGCGGGTGTTTGCCCAGATCCGGATCGCCAATGGGGCAGGAAATGCGCGAAATCTGCGCGTCCGTATGCCCGAGTGCTGCCAATCTCTGCCGAAACCGCGCCCATTTGGTCGCAGAGCCGATCAGCCCCGCGCTCGTGAAGCGCCGTTGCAACAGCCAGTGGCAAAGATCCAGATCAAGTGCGTGATCATGCGTCACGATGACATGCGTGGCCTCGTCGGGGGCTTGGGCGAGGGCGCGGGCCGGATCGTCAGAGGGTGTGATACACGCGGGCAGATCCCACAGCAGGTCAGTCCGTGCATCGGCCAGCGTCAGCGCCAGATCCGGTAGCGGCGCCAACAAATCTGCCAGTGCGCGGCCCACATGGCCCGCGCCATGGATCACCACCGGATGCCGGGGCGGCAGACGCTCGATCAGCCAGCCGTCCAACCAGATGATCCCGGCACTCGCACCGTGCCGCGCCATGCGGGGTGGATCGCTCGCGCCGGCCTCGATCCGCCGCGCCCAAGCGCCGGAAAGTGCCATGGCCTGTGTTGCCTCTTCCACCCTCTGACGGTTGAACCGCTCGATCACCAGCACCACTGCCCCGCCACAGCATTGCCCGAGCGCGGAGCCAAGTGCTTGGCGCAGAACGCGGGCGCCCCCGCCCTCGGCCAAGAGCGCGCGCGCGGTGCCTGCAGCCCCATGTTCCAGCCGCCCGCCGCCGATGCTGCCCGACTGCCCGCCCGGCCAGACCAGCATCGCGGCCCCGGCAGCGCGCGGGGTGGAGCCTCGAGTCGCGGCGATGACCACCCGTGCGATCGCGCCCTCTCGTGCGACGGCGGTGCGCAGATCGTCGAGGTCACGCATCGGCGCGCGCCCTCTGACGCGCGATGGCCCTCAGCACCCGTTCCGGCGTGGCCGGGGCATCGAGTGCCGGATAGCCCGGACCAAACGCCGCCACCGCATCGCTGAGCGCCATCAGGGCCGAAATCCCCAACATGAACGGCGGCTCACCGACGGCCTTGGAACGGTAGATCGTCGGGCGCGGGTTCTGCCCGTCCCACAGCGCCACGTTGAACACCGCTGGCCGGTCCGAACAGGCCGGGATCTTGTAGGTCGAGGGCGCGTGAGTCCTGAGCCGCCCGGCCTCATCCCACACCAGCTCCTCGACCGTGAGCCAGCCTGCCCCCTGAACATAGCCGCCCTCGATCTGACCGATGTCGAGCGCGGGATTGAGAGAGGCACCGCAATCGTGCAGGATATCGGCGCGCAGGATGCGGTTCTCGCCACTCAGCCCGTCTACCACCACCTCGGTCACGGCGGCACCATAGGCGAAATAGTAAAATGGTCGCCCCTCCCCCTTGATTCGATCCCATTCCAGATCGGGCGTTTTGTAGAATCCGGTCGCAGACAGGCTGATGCGCTGCTCGTAGCAGAGCTTGACGGCTGCGGCGAAACTCAGGCGCTGCGTGCCAATTTGCACCATGCCCCCGGTGAACTGCACCGCGTCTGGCGGGACGCCGTG
>JBLRXE010000181.1:0-5428 GCA_047920895.1 Roseovarius sp. | reverse complement strand
CAAGAGGCCCCCACGCCAATCCCGGCAAAGCCATGCTCGGTAATGGGCGTGTCGATCACGCGTTTCGCGCCGAATTCCTCGAGAAGGTTCTGGGTGATCTTGTAGGCACCCTGATATTCGGCCACCTCTTCGCCCATGATAAAGACGGTATCGTCGCGGCGCATTTCCTCTGCCATGGCGGAATTCAGCGCCTCGCGCACCGTCATGGTCTGCATCTCGGTGCCTTCGGGCCAGTCGGGGCTGGTGTTCGCCTTGGGCGCTTCGGGGGCCTTGGCGGTGGCAGGGGTGGATTTGGGGGCCGCGACGGGGGTGGTCTCTGCGGTCTTGGCGGCGGGCGCAGGTGCTGCATCCTCGGCGCTCTCGCCGTCCTCCAGCATCACGGCGATGGGGGTGTTCACCTTGACGCCTTCGGTGCCTTCGGCAATCAGGATCTTGCCCATCACGCCCTCATCGACCGCCTCGAATTCCATCGTGGCCTTGTCGGTTTCGATTTCAGCGATGATGTCACCCGCCTTGACGGTGTCGCCTTCCTTGACCAGCCATTTGGCCAGCGTGCCCTCTTCCATCGTCGGCGAGAGGGCGGGCATCAGGATTTCGGTTGCCATAGTCGTCTCTCCTCCTCAGGCGTTCTGCGGTGCCGTGTCGGCAATAATATCGGTCCAGAGCTCTTCAAGCGCGGGCTCGGGGCTTTCCTTGGCGAACTCGGCACTGGCGTTCACCACGTCCTTGATCTCCTTGTCGATCGCCTTGAGGTCCTCTTCGGTGGCATGACCGCCCGACACCAGCAAGTCTCGCACATGTTCGATGGCGTCTTTCTCCTCGCGCATTTTCTGCACCTCTTCACGGGTGCGGTATTTGGCGGGGTCGGACATGGAATGGCCGCGATACCGATAGGTCTTGATTTCGAGGATGTAGGGACCAGCGCCCGAGCGGCAGTGCGCCACGGCCTTGTCGCCCGCCTCTTTCACGGCCAGCACATCCATGCCATCGACCGCCTCGCCGGGAATGCCAAAGGCCTGCCCACGCGTGTAGATATCCGGGCTGGAGGTCGAGCGTTTCTGCGACGTGCCCATGGCGTATTGGTTATTCTCGATCACGAAGATCACCGGCAACTGCCAGAGGGCGGCCATGTTGAAGGTCTCATAGACCTGCCCCTGATTGGCCGCGCCATCGCCGAAATAGGTGAATGTCACGCGGTCATTGCCAAGGTATTTGTCTGCAAATGCCAGCCCCGCACCAAGCGGCACATTGGCACCGACAATGCCGTGGCCGCCGTAAAATCGCTTTTCGGTCGAAAACATGTGCATCGAGCCGCCCTTGCCACGGCTGTAGCCGCCCGCGCGCCCCGTCAGTTCGGCCATAACGCCATTGGCGTCCATCCCGCAGGCCAGCATATGCCCGTGATCGCGGTAGGTGGTGATGCGGCGGTCGCCCTCCTCGGCGGCGGCCTCAAGACCCACGACAACGGCCTCCTGTCCAATGTAAAGATGGCAGAAGCCGCCGATCAGCCCCATGCCATAAAGCTGACCTGCCTTTTCCTCGAATCGCCGGATAAGCAGCATATCACGGTAATATTGCTTGAGGTTTTCGGCTGAAACGTTTGGTTTCTTTGTGCTTTTCCGGGCAACCATGGGGTGGCGACTCCTTGTTGGCAAATATAGTTTAGCATTAAACCATTTCATACACCAATCGCGTCGCGGTTGCGAGAGGGAATTTTACGCAGGGGAAGCAAGGTATGAGTTTGGTCGAACGCGGTTCCCCGCGTGAGGCCAACGTCCGCTTTACGTCAATCCCTCAGGCCTCTGCCCCGCCCGGCATCAGCCGCGCGAGCGCACAGAACTGCTCGAGGCTAACGGTCTCGGCCCTGTCCGTGGGCTGAATACCTGCCTTCAACAGTCGGTCCTCGATATCGGGTGCTGCCCCCTTGAGCGCCGCGCGCAGCATCTTGCGGCGTTGATTGAAGCCTTGGGCGACGACGCGTTCCAATATCTTGGGGTCGGCAGGATAGCGCGGTTCGGGTAATGCGGTCAGATGCACCACCGCGCTCGACACTTTGGGCGGCGGGGTAAAGGCGCCCGGCGGCAGGTGCATCACGATGCGCGGCACCGCACGCCATTGCGCCAAGAGGGCCAGACGACCGTAAGCCTTGCCCCCCGGCTGCGCCACAATCCGCTCGGCCACCTCGCGCTGAAACATCAACGTGAGCGACTGCCAGAAGGGCGGCCATTCGGGCGGCGTGAGCCAACGGATCAACAATTCGGTGCCCACGTTATAGGGCAAGTTCGAGACCACGCGAATGGGCGGCGTCAGATGCGCCAGCGGGTCGAGATCAAGTGCATCGGCATTGAGCACCGTCAGACGCCCGGGTGCGGTCTCGGCAATCTCGGCCAAGGCGGGCAAACAGCGGGCGTCCTTTTCGATGGCCAGAACATACCGCGCGCCCTCCAGCAACAGCCCGCGCGTCAACCCACCGGGACCGGGGCCTATCTCGAGCACATCGCAGGCTGTGAGATCGCCGGCCTGCCGCGCAATCTTGGACGTCAGATTCAGGTCGAGCAGGAAATTCTGACCCAAGGATTTGCGCGCCGAGAGACCGTGGGTCGCAATGACCTTGGCCAATGGAGGAAGACTCTCGAGCGGGGTCATGCGTGGCGCGCCTCGCCCATGATCTGCGCCAGCTTCAGCGCCTCGATCAGTGATGTAGGATTGGCCCGCCCCTGCCCCGCAATGTCCAATGCCGTGCCGTGATCCGGCGAGGTGCGGATAAAGGGCAGGCCGAGGGTCACATTGACACCCTTGTCAAAATCCAGCGTCTTGATCGGGATGAGCGCCTGATCATGATACATACAGATCGCAGCGTCATACTGCGCGCGGGCGGCGGCGTGAAACATCGTATCTGCCGACATCGACCCACGCACATCCAAGCCTTCGGCGCGCAGACGGGCCAGAACGGGCGCGATCACCTCGATCTCTTCGCGTCCCATCTTGCCGCCTTCTCCGGCATGCGGATTGAGGCCCGCGATGGCCAGCCGCGGCGCGCTCAGGCCAAAATCACGGATCAGCGCGGCATGGGTGATGCGAATGGTCTCTTCCAGAAGATCGGGTGTCAACGCATCTGGCACATCCTTGAGCGGGATGTGGATGGTCGTAGGCACCACGCGCAATTGATCCGAGGCCAGCATCATCACCACGCGGCCCACGCCCGCCAGATGCGCAAGATATTCGGTATGCCCCGGAAAGGCAAAGCCGGCCCCGTCCTGAAGCGCCTGTTTGTGGACAGGTGCGGTGCAGAGCGCAAGCGCCGCGCCGGATTGTACAAGAGCGACACCGCGCGCGATCACGTCAATCACGCCGCGCGCATGGGTGGGGTTCGGCGTGCCAAGGGTCAGCGGGCCGTCAAACTCATGCCCCAAGACCGGCAGGGCATGGGCGCAAGCGGCAGAGGCCTCGGCGGGGTCGGTGATGCGGGCAATCGGCGTGCCAGGGGGAAGATGTGCCGGATCGCCAATCAGAAAGAACGGCAGTGCCCCCCGCAGCCGATTCCATGCGGCGGCGGCGATTTCCGGCCCGATCCCAGCAGGTTCGCCACAGCTTAGCGCGATGGGCGCGCTCACTTCTCGACGATCCGCGCCTCGGCGCGCAGCTGTTCGAGATAGCCGTTGGCAAAGGATTCAAGCCGCCGGTTACGGATGAAATTCGACAGATCCTCAACCGAAGGCGCCTCACCAGCGAGCTTGGGCGTGCGGCCACAGAGCATCAGGAACACCAGCGTCTGGCCATCGGCGCGCGTCACGCTGGTCGAGCTTTCGCCGGGGTCAAGCGAGGCAAGCGCCATGGCAATATCCTGCGGAATCTCCTCTGGTGCCTTGGAGCCGCGCTCCAGCACCTCGGGCGGTTGACCATGGGCCACACCGAAGAGGTCATCGCAGGTATCAACCGCCGCCCGCACCTGAGCCGCGCGCTGCAATGCCGCCGCGCTGCGGCCACCAGAAATGTAATAGGCGGCATATTCGATAGCGGCATATTCCGGCTTGGGCACCGCCGTTTCCTCGATGTCGCGCATGTAAAAGAGTGCAAGGGCACTCTCAAGCGGCAGCGGATCAGAGACTTCACCCGGGGCGAGACCAAGCACGACGGGCCGCAGCCCCGGGGGCAATTCCGACAGGGCAGCCCAGTTCATGCGCCCGCCTTGTGCAGCGCTGGGTGCTACGGAATAACGGCGTGCGGCTTCTGCAAAAGCAGCTTCGCTGGGCGACGCGGCAATCGACACAGCGAGCGCCTGCTTGGCCTCGGCATCCTCAAGGCTGTTCACCGGCAGAATGATTTCCGACAAGAGCACGCGCACCGCGGCACCGCCGCTCAGTGCGCGCGTCGCGCGCTCCAGATCATCCTCGCTGACCGATACCCGCCCGGCAAAACGCGCGCGCGTCAATTCACGCCAGGTGATCCCGGCGCGGACAAATTCACGAAACGATTGTTCCGACACACCGGACCCGGCCAGAGCCGCGATCAACTGATCGGCAGTCATACCGGCACGCGAGGCAAATTCCTCCATGCCGACACGAACTATATCGTCCTCAAGCACCAGACCCAAATTTCGCGCGGCGTCGAGCTTGATACGCTCTTCGATCAGTTGTTCCCGCGCAAGCCGCTGCGGATCGCCCGGCGCACGGAACAGGGTCAGCATGCGGGCGCGCTGTTGCAGCTCGTATCCGGTGATCGCCTGATCATTGACATGTATTTGTGGCGCGAACAGATTTTGCGCCTGCGCGCCCCCCTCGATCAGGGACCATCCCGTCAGGCCGGTCACGGCAAGGGTCAGAGCGACAAGAATGCGGCGGAAGATCGGGGTCATTGTGGTCAGTTCCTGCAAGTCCGGGTGAGGCTCGGGTCACGGGTCGCGGACGAAAACCCCGTAAACCCGACCGTAAAGCCGATGTTGGTCTCGGGTTCAAGGATAGTCGAAGAGGTAAAGCGGCGCGAGACCGAAAGCGTGATGTCAACGCATTCGTTGGAATAGGTCAGCCCCGCGCCTGCGCGCGCGCTGCGCTCCGCCTCCGCATCAAAGCGCCATTCAGCATGGCCGGTCCAATGCTGGGCAAAGCGGTAGCTGCCGTCGATAGCCCATTCCGACACGGTCGCCGGGCGATTTTCAGCCGGATCGGCCGACAACCAGACATAGGTGGCAGCGATATTTGTGTCATCGTTGCGCCAACTGGCACGGGCCTCGGCCTTGGTCGTGTCGAACATGGAATCAAACAGGCTGCGTGCCGTGATCGTCAACCCGGTGCTGTTGCGGAACTGCCCGGCAATCAGCAGATCCGAGGTACGGGCGCGCAACCCCGAAGATTTGGAAAAACTGGGGGTCAGACCGTCGCGCTCCAACAATCGCTCGTCGCGCCAGACCTGCCCGAGCGCAAGGCTGCCC
>JBLRXE010000180.1:0-5440 GCA_047920895.1 Roseovarius sp. | reverse complement strand
CGATAGGCCGAGCGCACAATCAGCGGCTTGCCCAGCCTCTCGCGCAGCGCTTGGAGCTTGTCCAGCGCGTCGGGGTGCAGCTTCAACTGCCCTGTTCCACGACAGGCGATCTCGGCCGGCGAGAAATTCTTCCAGCGCCATAAATCTTGGGGCATGTCGCGGAAATGCCGAAAGGTGCGGATAGGGTCAGACATGAGGTGGTCCTTTCACATAACAAAACCCGCCGCGGAGCTGCGACGGGCTGGTTTACGGGGAAGTTTCGGTGCGTTGTGTCTTGCTGTGCCTTTGCGCGGTGTCAGCGCTCAGCCCTTTGCGCGCCGCGCCGTGGCCGGCCGTGTGGGCTCTGACGCGGGCGTTTGAGCCGATTGCGCCAGAGCAAAATCCGCCAGCCGCTGATCCAGCCGCAGGATCGCCGCCCGCAGATCGCGCAGGGCTTCTTTCAGCTCGGCGCGGTCCTCGTCGCGCTGATCCTTGCGCTCGGAGAGCAGCGTCATGATGCGCAGCACTTCTTTCTCATGGCTGCCGATTTTCTGGTTATGGACCCAGAGCATCGCGGCCATGGGAATAATGACCCATTTCATCAGCGCGTCGAACAGGGTCCAGAGCTCGATCTCCATTACGGAAACCTCCTTTTTGCTGTCATTTCGGGGTATCGTTGCACCACCGGTGAAGATGGCCGCAGGTAGGAGCAGATCATTTAGCGATGCCTGGCACGTCCTCGGTCACAAACACTTCAATAAAGCCGAGATTGGGGAATGTTTCGACAGTGCCATCCATGTAGCGCACGCGGAATTCGGCCTCATAGCGCCCAGGCGTATCGGTCTCACCAGGCCGCCAAAGATGGGCGACCACGGCTGGCTCAAACACAGTCAGTATTTCGGCCTCGCAGTCGATGACGGTCGCCCCGTCCCGAAAGCGCATCTGGAACTGAACACTGGCACCGGCCAGCGACACGCTGCCCGGCAGCAGCTCAAAGCGCAGCGCGGGCGATGTATCGCCGCGCTTGATGACAAATTTCAGCATGTTGGGTTATCCTCGCAGGATGCGTCCGGAATTGGACGATAACAGGCGTCCGCTCAGACCCGTGCGAGGCGGCTCGGATCTTTGCAGCGCAGGCGGCGCGCGAAACGCAGCCGATCTGCCTGAAACGGGCCAGGCACCGGGCTTTGCCGATCCCGAACTCTTGATATTCGCGGCACCTTGTCCGATTGCATCAAACGCGTCTTGTTGAAGCTCCGCACCAATTGTCGTTTGCACCCGCAGATCTGCGTCGATGACAAACAGCGCATTGGCCGCGCCCGCGCTTGCAATAGACAAACTGGCACGGCCCAGAATGACGATCACGCGCGCGGATTGGCTTGCAATGATCACATCGCCCGTACCAAAACGTGCCAAAACGACAGATCCTGTCGTTTCGCCAGACAAGACCGCTTGGCCGCGCGCGGTACCGTCCAGAACGATATCGCCTGACACACCCGCGCGGACATCAACGCTAAGCGCAGCACTCAGCCCGAGATCGACCTTGCCGCGAACGGCATCCGCTGTCAGCGGGATATGACCAGCCGCACTGCCCCTAAGGTGGACGCTACGCGCGCTGCAGCCGGCCACAAAAGCGGCTATCGCTCCGACACCTGCACTGGAGATTACACCACGACCGGCAACCCCAACGAACGCTTCCGCGCGCGCAGCCCCGGTCAGGCTGAGACCTGTCTGTCCTGCGGACGCCACCCCGCCATCGGCCGCCGCCGTCCCAACGAGATCAAACGCAGCATGTGCCTGCGCATAGGCAGGAAGGACCGCATTCGCATGCCCAGCAAGCTTTGCAGTCGCAACAGCGCTGGCAGACAGCGCATTCCCGACCCGCGCCTCCAAGGCAAAGGGGATGCTGCGTGCAGAAACGGCCTCGACTTGCGTCACCGCCAAAGTGCTGCGCGCAAATGAGATGGTTCCGACTGCCGTAGCAGTGAGTGACGGATCACCAGCAGACATGCCACCAAGCTGAAGCAGCTCGAACGCTGTGCCGGAAACGTAGGTCAGGGTACTGCCTGCCCCGCTGAACGTGGCGCTGTCTGCGGCTGCGGCCTGTTGTGGCGTGCTGGCGGAGACAAAGAGGTCAGCCGCGAAGACCAAATTGGCATCGGACGCAACTGTAGTTCTGACCGTCGTCACGCCATGTGTGGCGAGTCCGGACTGAAACAAGCCCGAAACCGCTGATGCTGCTGTCGCCTTTCCCTCGATTGCAATCACATCATGTGTAACGGACGCCCGTGTCGTAATCTTCGCAGCACTCTGGCCAAGCAGCGGCATGTCCCGCGCTGCACCCGAAACAATCGCAACGCCGACCCCCAAGGCCCGGGTCACCACAAAGGCGCCGCTGGCCCCGCCCGCCACCGCCACGAAACCTGCCCCATGGCCCTCAACCAGATGATCACTGGCAGCCTGTGCGTTAACCGGCAGCCAGCCCCGCCCTGATCCAGACATCGGCAGGAAATGAGATGCCACCCCTCGGGGCTGCGCGGAGGCATCCCCTCGTCCACGCAGCGAAATCGCAGAGCTCACCTTCGCGAGACTGACCGCAAGACCGGCGCTGTCGCGCGCCATGTCGACTTGCGAGGTGCTCGCACCCGTAACTCCCGCTACCCCCTCGACATAACCGGTTAGACCAAAAGCTCGCGCGCCACTTGCCTGCATCGACGCATGGCCCAACGCTGCGCCTGCAAGGCCAAGCGCGCCGTCGATCCTCGCCCAAAGCGGCTGAAGGCTGATGGCATAGCCCGAACCTCCAAGTGCGAGGTCCGGCTGCATGCCCGCGCCAATCGCCGCGCTCGCGGATACAGTGACACCCCAGGACACCTCGGCACCGGCACCGGCACCGGCCGCAATCGCCGCGTCTGCCCGGCTGGCGCCAGAGAGGTTCAGGATTTGATCTGAAGAAAGGCGCGCGGCGCTGCGGCCCGCGCTGGCGCCCTTGAGCGGGAGAAGGCGCGCGCCAGCCCCCACACTATCGACATCACCACTGCCCAGCCGCGAGAGCACAAGCGCCCCCGTGATGCCGGCATCAGCCCTGACCGCCCCATGGACCTCGGCTTGCAGCCCGAAGGCTGATCCTGCAGCGAGGCGCGCACGGACCGCGCCAGTGCTGTGCCCCAAGAGTGGCAGCGCGCGATCAGACCCGGCCCGCGCCGCACCAACCGTCACAGATGCTCCCGACACCGCCAGCAGGTCATTTGCGCGCAGTGTCGCGGACACAGACCCGAATGCGGCACTGGCCCAGACAACAGCGCCGGATGCGTCAGGGACCCGGGCAGCCGCCCCGCCAGATGCCGCCCCCTCAAACGCAAGACCACCCGAGGCAGAGCCAAGGCGCTGTGCCTGCGCAACAGCAGCCAGGGGGGCAGAGGCAAGCGCGGCAAAGCCCGGCATGGCCGTTATCCTTCAAGATGCGTGGCGACCGCCGGGGGCTCGGGCCAGCTGACCTGCCAGGGAAACCCGTCTTGTTGAGGCAGATCGCGCAATGTCTGGCGGTACGCGGCCCATGCGGGCTGATCGACCCAGGCGGGCGCATCGGCCACCTGGCTGAAATCAGAGCGCGCGAGCGCCATATCGCGCGCGTGACGCATGACCGCGGAGTGTTTGATATCGACGTCCCATCGTTCTGTCTCGGACATTGGAACAATCTGCCAGACCTGACGCCAGAACCCGTGCGCGTCCCGAACCGGTGGAGCTTCAACAATCTTGTCGTAATGATACTCCGGGTCGGGGATTTGACTGTACTCGAACATGCCAAAGCCAAAGGGCTCGACCAATTCGGGCGTCAGGACCGGTGGGAAGCTTGTTTGCGGATGCAGCATCCGGAAATTCTCCTCCAGCAGCGGGTACCCGACGGGGCTGCCATTCTCGAGTTTGATCAGCATCAGAGATTTCCTGTGTTGGTTGAGGGAAAGGCGCGCCCCGCGCCCCAGATGATGCGCACAGCGCCGTGACGACCTTCGCCATTGGGGGTGCCGCTGCCCATGCCGCCCGAGCCGCCGCCGTAAAAACCTCCGACATAAAGCCCGCCATCGGTACCGCCCGAGCCACCGCCACCCCCGGCACCACTATGGGCAGGCGCGCCTGCACCGTTTGCACCCTGCCCGAAGAGGCCAGTGCCACCGCCACCGCCTGCTTGCGAGGTGTTGGCCGCTGGTGCGCCACCACCACCACCACCGCCCGCGCCCGCCTGGCCTGCGATAGTGTCGCCAAAGCCGGCATTGCCGCCCTTGCCCGTGTAGCCCCCGGCGCCGCCACCAGCACCGCGGCGATAGCCGACACCGCTTTGGAAGAAATCGCTGCTGCCAAAGCCGCCCACGCCGCCGCCATCAAAGCCGCTGCCGATCTGGGGGTTGGTATTCCAGGAGGGAATGCTCCGACCGGAATATCCCCCGATCCCGCCATTGGCGAGAACGCCCAAGGCGGAGGACGGGTCCGCAGAAAACTGATACGGGCTCTCAAAGTTTTGGGTATTCGAGGCCCCGACCATGACGGTGTATGATTGCCCCGGGGTAACGGGGACGGCGTTCTTCCAGGCCAATGCACCGCCGCTCGCACCATAGGCGCCACTGGTCCCTCCGGCGCCGATGCAGACGACGCTCACCTGAGTGACGCCCGATGGGGCGATCCAGCTGTAAGTTCCAGGAGAGGTGAAGGCCTGCTGGCCCGGGGGGACAGGTGGTGCCGCGGATTTGCCGCGGCCATCGGCAAGACTTATCGCACCGCTGGTGTTCCCGAATAAAGCGCGTACCGCGCTTTGCCCAAGCGAGATGGCCGCATTGGACGCGCGTCCAAGCTCGACATTCACCTGGCTCATCGAGAGGGGGCCAGAGCTAGGAAGCGCCATTCTTCAGCTCCTCCAGTTCAGCCTTGAGGTCCTTGATGGCCTCGATCAGCAGACCCACCATGTTGCCATAGGCAAGCGCCAGATGATCGCCGCATTCGATCACGGCTTCGGGCAGAACCTGTTGGACGTCTTGCGCGATAACGCCCGTCTGGCGCGCGCCCGTGTCCTTGCGGGTAAAGGTGTAGCCGGTGAGCCTGCTCACCTTCGCCAGCGCGTCCGGGATCCGTTCGAGGTCGGACTTCAGCCGCGCGTCCGAGAAGGCGGTGACGTCGCCCACAGCGGTCAGGGCATTCACATGCAGGTTGCCGTCATAATTGAGCCGCGTGGTGTTACTGGGATTGGTCGTGCCTGCGTAAAGGCGACCTGCTGCTTTTAGGGTTCCCGAGACAGCGAGTGCGCTCGTGAACGTCTTTATACCTGAAACAGACTGGTTGCCTGTTAAGTTGACTGTGGCGTTTGAGGCCGCAGCCCCGATTTCCGCCAGCGTCCAAGACACATTATCCGAGCCGTTCACCCCCTTTCCGGCGTTGCCGATCATCAACATGCGTGAAGTGCCCCAGTTCG
>JBLRXE010000179.1:0-5449 GCA_047920895.1 Roseovarius sp. | reverse complement strand
GGGCGCGATCAAGCGCATGACCGTTGCAATCCTTATCAACGGAATAAACCGTCCCGACGCGAATGGCGCGCCCGCCTTTGTCGCGCGCCCCGATGAAGAGCTGGCTGCGTTGCGCGATCTCGTGGCCTCTGCGGTGGGATTGGACGAGACGCGCGGCGATGCCCTGACGATCCGCACGCTACAATTTGAACCATCAGAGCCTGGCGGCACCCTGGTCGAGGCGAGCCTTCTGGATCGTCTGGCAATAGATACGATGACCCTGGTGCAATCTTTGGTTCTGGCCGTCGTCACCCTTGTGCTGGGCCTCTTTGTCCTGCGTCCGATCCTCTCGCGGCCCACACCGACGGCCGCGCCACAATTGACCGCACCAAACAGACTCGCCCCGATGCCCGAAGCCGGGCTTGCCCCACTCTCCGGTGTGATCGACGAGGGCGACATCGACATGGCCGGCCTGTCCGACGTGTCGGAGCGATCACAGGAGAATCTCCTCCCGCATCTCGATGGTACCACCGAGGACCCGGTCTCGCGCTTGCGGGCGCTAATCGGTCAGCGCCAAGAGGAAACCGTCGAGATCCTGCGCAATTGGCTGGAAGGCGAAGAGGAGAGGGTCTGATGTCGATCGCACATCTCTTGAGCGATTTCGGATCGCTTACGCATGGCACACCCGTCGCAATCACGGATGTCTCGCTCGAGGAAGAACGTCTCGAAGCCTTCGAGAAAGGTTATCAGGCGGGGTGGGACGATTGTGTGAAATCGCAGGTCGAAGATGGCCGCAGGATCACGGCCGATCTTGTCCAGAACATGCAGGACATCAGCTTTACCTACGAAGAGGTGCATGCCGCGATCATGGGCGCGATGCACCGGCTGTTGCAGCAGATGACCGAGACAGTTCTTCCTGCGCTCAGCCATGCCACGCTGGTCCCGCAGGTCACCGAAATCCTGCACGAACTGCTAGAGGCCAACGGCCGCCAGCCGGTTCAGATCACGGTCGGTCCTGCGGATATCACGGTCCTACGCCGCCTCACCACGGATATGCAAGATGTCGCCTGCACCCTCACAGAAGACCCGACATTGGCCAGCGGTCAGGTCTGTGTCCGTCTTGGCGATCACGAGCGCGCGCTGGACATGCCGGATGTCCTGATGCGGATCGAGCAGGCCATATCCGGATTCTTCCATGAAAATCAAAGGACAATGGCATGATGGATGACAAAATCCTTGGCAATGAATCCCCTTCCTCCGATCTGCAGAATCCGTTCTCATCGGTCCCGATCGAGATCACGGTATCGGTCGGCAAGGCCCGCCCGCTGATCCGGGATCTTCTGAAACTCGGCAAGAATGCGGTTCTGGTTCTCGACCGGCGCGTTGACGATGCTGTCGAACTCTATGTGGGTGAACGCCTGATTGCGCGCGGCCAACTCGAAGAGCTTGAAGGCGATCAACAAGGCCAGATTGCCGTGCGCGTGACAGAGGTCGCGAATTTGCAGGATGGCTTATGATGAAGTCAGGTCTGATCTTCCTCGGACTCAGCGCCTTGGTTCTGGGATGGCATACGACCGGCGCGATGGCACAGGATATGACCCTCTCCTTGGGTGATGAGGCTTCGCTCTCAGCACGCACCCTGCAAATCATCGCCTTGATCACGGTTCTCAGCCTTGCGCCAGGCATTGCCATCATGGTGACGTGCTTTCCTTTCATCGTTACGGTGCTGTCCATCCTGAGGCAGGGTATCGGCCTGCAACAATCCCCCCCCAACATGCTGATCATCAGCCTTGCGCTCTTTCTCACCTTCTTCGTGATGGAGCCTGTTTTCACCCAGGCATGGGAAACCGGGATCGAGCCACTGTTGCAAGAGCGTCTGTCCGCGGATCTGGCCATCGAGCGGACGCTGGCACCGTTCCGGGTATTCATGTTTGGCCGGGTGGACCCGGACACCCTGGCAACCATGTCCGCCCTGCGCCCCGAGACAGCCGCCGTTCCGGCAGGGCCCGACGCGCCGCTGTCCGTCCTGATCCCCAGCTTCATGCTTTCCGAAATCTCGCGAGCCTTTCAAATCGGGTTCCTTGTCTTTTTGCCCTTCCTGATCATCGACCTCGTGGTTGCGGCAATCCTGATGTCGATGGGTATGATGATGGTCCCGCCCGCCATCGTTTCGCTGCCCTTCAAGCTGGCGTTCTTCGTCATCGCCGATGGCTGGACGCTCATCGCCGAGAGCCTTGTTCGGGGGTATTTCTAGCGACCGCGCGCTGATCTGCCCCATGTCAAAAATGCGCTCTGCGGTCCATCTCCGCCTCGGACAGAGAATTTTTGCAGAGGGGCCGCCCATCGGGTGACTTTGATCCGCTGCCCCGGCTATAGTATCCCTCATCGCGCCGGCCTTACGGGACAGACAGCAGGGGATCGCATTGGACATTCTGGGAATTACCTGTCTTCGCGATGACGGCCCCTATATCGTCGAATGGCTGGCGCATCATCTGGCACTCGGCTTTGACCGGATGCTGGTGTTCAGCCATGATTGCACCGATGGCAGCGCCGAATTGCTGCAAATCCTGACACAGGACCCGCGAATTGCACATGTGGATTTTACCCCGAGGGGCGGCAAATCCGTGCAATGGCAGGCGTTGCGCCACCTGCGCGACCACAACAGCTACAAGAGCGCCGATTGGGCCCTCTTCTTTGATTGTGATGAATTCATCTGCGGACAATTTCCAAGCCTGCACGACATGCTCTTGACGTATGAAAGACATGCAGGCCATTTCGACGCCCTCGCCTTGCCATGGCGCCTGTTTGGTTCGGGCAGTCAAAAACGGCGCGGCGCGGGCCTCACGCCAGAGCGTTTCACCCGCGCGGCACCCTTTGATCTGCATTTCCCGCTCGCCCATCTCTTCAAGACGCTGCACAGGCCCGATGCCTTTCGACAGCCCGGTATCCACCGCCCGCGCGCGCGCCAGCGTCATGCCGCCGCGTGGATCGGCCCCGATGGCAGGCGCCTTTCCGAGGGGTTCGCGGCCAATGACAGCGCCATCTCGCTCTATGGCGCGCTGAGCGGCCCACCTTTGGCGTGGCTCAACCACTATTCTTTGCGTTCGCTCGAGGAATTCATGCTCAAGCGTGCCCGCGGATTGCCCAATCATATGGACCGCGAAATCGGGATCGCCTATTGGGCGGAACGCAACTGGAATACCGTCGATGCCCCAGAGATCCTGCCCATGATGCGCCAGACACGGCAAGAATTCGAGCGGCTCATGGCCCTGCCGGGTGTCGCGGTGGCACATGCGGCCTGCCTTGCGGCCCATGCAGGCCATTACCAGACGCTTTTGCAGGATCTGGACTCCGTTCGGCTGGCGTTCAGGGTGGGGTTTCTCAGCGATAGCACGCCCCCCACCGCCGAGGCCGGGCGCGCCTTTCTGGCGGCACAGGTGCAATTGACCCGAGGCGATGCCGAAACATGAGCGGGCAGGTGATCGAACGCCGCATGGCGGGCCAGACGCTGGATGGGATTGTCCTGCTCGATGCTGTGGAAACACGGCAAGACGACGGCGCGCGGCAGGTCACGCTCTTCTTTGCCCCCAAGGTCGATCCGACCCTGATCCACCCCCCCAAAGGCGCCGAATTACGCGCCGAGATGAGTGTGGGCGGTGCCCCTATCCTCGTCTTTTCGGCACCCGAAGGCCGACTTGTGTTTCAGACGCCCAACGGCACGATAGAGGTGATGCCCGCCGAGTCGGAACTGACGCTGTTGGAGGGGCGCGACGCCATCGCCGCCGTGCGCAATGGAGAGGACGCCGCCACAGTGTTGACCTGGATCGCCTTCCACGCCGATCAGCAGCGGATGACCGGCGCCGTGATCCTGGACCGGGCACGTCCCGGCACGGACCCCGAGTTTGTCCGCGCGCTGCGGCAGGGTCTTTGCGATAGCCGGCTCGACATCCCGGTGATCCTGCTCACGAGCGACCTACCGCTCGGATACCCGGACGCCCCCCCCGAGGCCCACCCCTATTGCGTGCCCGAGGCGCCGGGCAAGGACCGCATGGAAATCCCTGCGCCCGCGCCATGGGTGTCGCCCCTCGCGGCGCTCAGCTATTACGAAATCGCGCGCCA
The DNA here is from genome assembly GCA_047920895.1 of Roseovarius sp. Classification (GTDB taxonomy): domain Bacteria; phylum Pseudomonadota; class Alphaproteobacteria; order Rhodobacterales; family Rhodobacteraceae; genus Roseovarius. The sequence goes on along the minus strand of JBLRXE010000179.1, from coordinate 1,351 downwards.
CCGCTTTCTGGCCGAGGCCCGCGCCGTGGCCAATATCGACGTGCATGATCTGGTGGTGACGGGGCCCGAGACGATCTTTGACAGTGCGGTTGCCGCGCGGAGCGGCCTGATCGCCCTGATCGGGCGGCATTGCTATCCGTGGCGCGTGCGCAATGGTCAGCCCACGCGCTTTGCCGATCACATCTGCGTGCAGTTCGACTCCGGTGGGGGGCGGCAGCGTTGGTGCCTTGCCCCGTCAAAACTCCCCATTGATGGGGTCTGGCGCCTGTTGCGGGTGGGCAATGCACGGCCTGACGCAGCGCGCACGCAAATGTTCTATCGCCACATGGCGCTGCGCCATCCGACCGAGTCGATTTCGCGCATCGTCCCGAAATCCTCGCTGATCGAGCATCCGCCCCTTCTTGACCGCGCGCATGTCTATTTCGACCATACCCCGGTGCGCGTGCCCGAAATCAAGCCCAATGCCCCAGAGGGCGGGCGCGGGCGCGCGGCGATTGTCACCACGATGAAGAACGAAGGCCCCTTCATCCTGGAATGGCTGGCCTATCACCGCGCCATCGGGTTCGACGATATCCTTGTCTATACCAACGACTGCACCGATGGCACCGACACCATGCTGCAACTGCTGGAGCGCAAAGGTTTCGTGCAACACCGCGAAAATCGTTTTCGCGAGACGGACCTGCCCCCCCAGCATGCTGCGCTGCAATCGGCGGAACAGGAACCGCTGATCAAATCCGCCACCTGGATCACCTGCATCGACGTGGATGAATACATCAACATCAAGACCGGCGATGGCACGCTGGATGCGCTCTTTGCCGCGGTGCCGGATGCCAATATGATCGCGATGACATGGCGGCTGTTTGGCAATGGCGACGTGCGGGATTTTGTCGATCACCCGATTACCGAACAGTTCCTGCGGTGCGCCCCCGAATTCGCGCGCAAACCGCATCAGGCCTGGGGGTTCAAGACCCTTTTCCAGAACATCGGCCTTTTCAAAAAGCTGGGGGTGCACCGGCCCAAGGGCCTTAACCCGCAACTCTGGGAAGAGATCAACTGGGTCAACGGATCGGGCAAGCCCCTGCCGCGTGAGATGTATCGCAACGGCTGGCGCTCGACGATCGAAACCTACGGCTATGACCTTGTGCAGCTCAATCACTATGCTGTCCGCTCTGCCGAGAGCTTTCTGGTCAAGCGTGACAGGGGCCGCGTCAACCATGTCGATCGCGATCAGGGTCTGGCCTACTGGTTTCGCATGAACAACAATTTTGAAGAGGATCTCTCGATCCAGCCGCGTTTGGCCATGATGCGGGCGGAACTGGACCGCTTGATGCGGGACCCCGAAATCGCCGCA
>JBLRXE010000178.1:0-5467 GCA_047920895.1 Roseovarius sp. | reverse complement strand
GGTTGCAACGCCAGCAGGTCAAACAGATTCTCGACGGCTGGGAATCACGCAGCCCCGGTCGCCGTCAGGTCATGTTCCGCGCCCTGATGAACGCGCGGCCCTCGCATCTGCTTGATCCCAAACTGTTCGATTTCGCAGGCCTGACCATCGAATCGATAAAATCCGACGCAAATCCCGAAGGAATGCCCAAACTCCGTTAACCCCTGCCGCGCTAGGCTCAACGCCAGATTGCGGGAATAGGGTTGATGGTCAAAACAGGGCAAGAGCGGATTGCAGGGATCGCGGCACGGCTGCGCGCGCGGCATTGGCCGCAATCACTGGCACTGATCGCGGCGGCAGGGCTGGCAACCCATTGGTTCGGGCTCGCGGCGCTGCTCTTGGCTCTGCCACTCGCCCTGCTCGCGCTGGCTCTCTGGGAACGCCGCCACCCCCCGCCCCTGACGGATGAGGCGGCGCGCGGCGCGGCGATGCACCGCGCCATCGCGCATGGCCTCAGCACCGCGCGACAGGGGGGCGCGCGCACCGGCTGCCTCCTCCTCCAGATCGACGACTTCGATATGCTGACGGATCGCCACGGCCTCAACGCCACCGACCGTGTCATAGTCCAGAGCCTTGAGCGCCTCGCGCGCGCGCTGCGCCCCGTGGATCAACTGTTCGATCTCGGCGCGGGGCGGCTCGGGGTGTTGCTGGCCCCCATGCCCGGCCTCACGCTGGGTCCGCTCTTGGCCCTTGCCGAGCGGTTGCGCACGACACTGGCAGAACCCATCACGCTCGACGCGGCCACGCTGCATGTCTCCGCCTCCTGCGGCCTCTGCCTCGATGCGCAGGCCCCCGCGCGCACTGCCCCGGCGCTCTATGACGCCTGCCTCACCGCCTTGCACGAGGCGCGCCGCAACGGCCCCTCGGCGATCCGCGCCTATGGCCGGGGCATGGCGGCACCCATCCCCCTGCCGCGCGCCCTCGCAGAGGAGGTGACAGAAGCGTTGGCGGAGGGGCAACTCATAACATGGTTCCAACCGCAGATCTGCACCGACACTGGCCAGATCAGCGGATTCGAGGCGCTCGCGCGTTGGCAGCATCCCACAGCGGGCCTCATCGCCCCGGCGGAATTTCTGCCGCTTCTTGCCGCCTCTGGCCGGATGGAGGTGCTGGGCGATGCCATGCTCGCCAACGCGCTGCGCGCGCTGCAAACCTGGGATCACCTCGGCCTCGACATTCCCCATGTCGGCCTCAACCTCTCGCCCGAGGAATTGCGCAATCCCACCCTGCCTGAAAAATTCGCGTGGGAACTCGATCGTTGCAACCTTTCCGCCAATCGGCTGGTGATAGAGGTGCTCGAAACCGTCGTCACCACCTCCGCCGAGGATGTCATCACCCGCAATATCGCGGCACTGGCGCGCATGGGCTGCCCGATCGACCTTGACGATTACGGCACCGGCCACGCCTCTATCGCCACCATCCGCCGCTTTGCCGTGCAGCGGCTCAAGATCGACCGCTCCTATATCACCGCAATTGACCGCGACCCGGATCAACAGCGCATGGTGGGTGCGATCCTATCGATGGCTGACCGTCTCGGCCTCGCCACCCTCGGCGAAGGGGTCGAGACGGCAGGCGAATACGCCATGCTCGCGCAACTGGGCTGCGCCCATGTCCAGGGCTTCGGCATCGCCCGCCCCATGCCGCTCGAGGCTACGCCCGACTGGATCGCGGCCCATCGCGCCAAACTCGGCCCGCCACCACGGATCGCCTGCGCCGAGGGCTGAGCCCGCGTTGAATCCCTGCTGAAACCGGGAAAATTCCCGGATTCCGCTTGACCTTTGCCGCCGCACTCTGTTGAACCGCCCTGACATGTAACAGAGGGATGGCCATCGGCGATGGATGATCAGAACAAGAACCTCATCTTGGCAACAGCACTCAGTTTCGTCGTGATTCTGGTGTGGTTCGTGATGTTCCCGCCACCTGAACCGACCCCGGTCGATCCCAACGCCGCCGTGCCCACCGCGACCCAAGGCCTGCCCACCCCCATGGCCGACGGCGTCGCCGAGGCGACCACCGCCACAACCGCGACCCCCGCAGCAGAGCCGGTCGCCCCACGCCTCGCCATCGACACACCCAGCCTGCAAGGCACGATTTCCCTGCAAGGCGGGCGCATCGACGACATCTTTCTCAAGAACTACCGCGAGACGATCGACCCCGACGCCGACATCGTGCGCCTGCTCGCACCAGTGGGCAGCGACGCGCCCTATTACGCGCTCTATGGCTGGGCACCCGGCACGGGCCTGACGCCTGATCAGGTGCCCGGCGCGAATACCCTCTGGCGGATCGAAACCGGCGACAAGCTGACCACCACAACACCCATCACCCTGTCTTGGGACAATGGCGCGGGGCTCATCTTCCGCCGCGAACTCAGCGTGGACGAGGATTTCATGTTCTCCGTCCGCCAGTCGGTCGAAAACACCGGCAGCGCCGCCGTGAGCCTCGCGCCCTACGGTATCCTCGCCCGCCACGGACGGCCCACCGACCTCAAAAAGTTCTTCATCCTCCACGAGGGGCTGATCATGATGGCGGATGGCACCCTGTCGGAAATCGACTATGACGATGTCGAGGAATATCCCCTCGATGGGCGCACAAACTCGCCGGCCAAAATTACACAAGTCAATGAAAATGGCTGGATCGGCTTTACCGATCACTACTGGATGACCACCCTGATTCCGGCATCAGGCGGCCCCTTCAAGGCCGTCGCACGATATAACCCCCAGAGCGGCATCTACCAGACCGAGACCGTGCAACCCACCCTGACCGTCGAACCGGGCCAGACGGCCAGCGCCGAAACCCGCCTCTTTGCCGGGGCCAAGGAATGGGCGACAATCCGGCATTACCAGAACGAACAGGGCGTTGACCGCTTCCTCGATTCCATCGACTGGGGCTGGTTCTTCTTCCTGACCAAACCGATCTTTGCGGCGCTGCACTGGTTCAACGCCATGATCGGCAATATGGGCTGGGCGATCATTGCCCTCACCCTGCTGATCAAGGCCCTCGTGCTGCCCTTGGCCTATAAATCCTACGTCTCCATGGCCAAGATGAAGGAACTCCAGCCGCAGATGGAGAAGATCAAGGAGACCGCCGGCGACGACCGCCAGAAACTCCAGAAGGAAATGATGGAGCTTTACAAGCGGGAAAAGGTCAATCCGGCGGCGGGCTGTCTGCCCATACTCCTGCAAATCCCGATCTTCTTTTCGCTCTACAAGGTGATCTTCGTCACCCTCGAACTGCGCCACGCGCCCTGGCTCGGCTGGATCAGGGACCTTTCCGCCCCCGATCCCTCGTCGATTTTCAACCTTTGGGGCGTCCTGCCCTGGGCCGCGCCCGAACCGGGCTCGATCATGGCGCTGATCTTCATCGGCATCCTGCCTCTTGGCCTCGGCATCTCGATGTGGTTGCAGCAGAAACTGAATCCGTCGCCCACCGATCCCACGCAGAAAATGATCTTTGCCTGGATGCCTTGGGTCTTCATGTTCATGCTGGGCAGCTTTGCATCGGGGCTCGTGCTCTACTGGATCGCCAACAACATGATCACCTTCAGCCAGCAATATGTGATCATGCGCACGCATGGCCATAAACCAGACGTGTTCGGTAATATCCTCTCCAGCTTCAAGCGCGAGAAAACCGTGCCGGAAGCGCCGAAAAAGAAAAAATGACAGAGGTTCGCGCCCTCTGGCGGCACCCGATCAAGGGGCATGGGCGCGAGGCCCTGACCGCTGTCACGCTCACCGCCGGGCAGGCCATGCCCGGCGACCGCCTCTGGGCCGTCGCCCTCGAAATTGCCCGGCTGACCGAGGGAGAGTGGGGCCCTTGCGTCAACTTCTCGCGCGGCTCCAGGACCGGCGCGATCATGGCGATCAATGCGCGGTTTGATGAGGTGGCCGAAACCGTCACCCTCACCCACCCCGACCGCCCCGATCTGACCTTTCGCCCCGATCACGACAGCGGGGCGTTTCTCGATTGGGTGCGCCCCCTGATGCCGCCCCAGGGCACGCAACCGATCCGCCTCTACCGGCTCGACGGACGCGGCTTCACGGATACCGATTACCCCTCGGTGAGCCTGCTCAACCTCGCCTCCAACGCGGACCTCGCGGACAAGATGGGCGCCGATGTCTCGCCCCTGCGCTGGCGCTGCAATATCCATCTCGACGGGCTGGCACCGTGGGCAGAGTTTGGCCTCATCGGCAAGACGCTGCGCCTTGGCAGCGCCGAACTGATCGTGCGCGAACCGATCCGTCGCTGTCTTGCCACCACCGCCAATCCGGCGACGGGCACGCGCGACCTCGATACGCTGGCCGCCCTCAACAAGAACTGGGATCATCAGGATTTCGGCATCTATGCCGAGGTGAAAACCTCCGGCACCGTCACCCTTGGCAACCAACTCGAGGTGCTGTGATGCAACTGCGCTTTCCCATCGCCGAAGACCCCGATCACCTCACCTCCGAACAGGGGCGCAAGCTCTTTGCCGGACCTGTGGACTTCGTCAAGGGCGTCGTCGCGATGTCGGGCCTGCCCCCCGCCGACCGGCTCGAGGTGTGTTTTGCCGGGCGCTCCAACGTCGGAAAGTCCAGCCTGATCAACGCGCTCACTGGCCGCAAGGCGCTGGCGCGCGCCTCCAACACGCCGGGCCGCACCCAGGAAATCAACTTTTTCGCATTGGGCGAGAGCCACTATCTCGTGGATCTTCCCGGCTATGGCTATGCCAACGCGCCCCTCGCCGTGGTCCAGAAATGGCAGGCGCTGCTAAAACAATACCTCTCGGGCCGCCAGACCCTGCGCCGCGCCTTCGTGCTAGTCGATGCCCGCCATGGGATCAAATCCGTGGACGAAGAGATCATGACCCTCCTCGACGGCGCCGCCGTGACCTTTCAATGCGTGCTGACCAAGACGGACAAGATCAACGCCACCGACCGCGAGCGCGTGCTCGAACAGGTGCGCGCCAAACTTGCCCCCCATCCGGCGGCCTTTCCCGAACTGATCCTCACCTCCAGCGAGAAATCAGAGGGGCTTGCCACCCTGCGCGCCACCATCGCCACGCTGGAATAGGGCGCGCTCTCCCATCTTGTTTTCGCGCCCCGGGCCTGACCCGGGGCCTCTCTCAGATCACAACACAGCGACCGGCCTCTGACCTCTCCAAAACAGACCGGCGCGCGAACCCCTCCTGATCCGCGCGCCGCTCCTCCCGTTACCAGACGTGCCTTAGCGGCCTGCGTCCAGCACATCCTCGACCGTGCGCAGCCCGGTGCGCGGGGCCTGCACCAACACCGCCATATTGCCCGGCTTGTGCTCGTTGCGCAGCATCTTGAGATGCGCCTGCGGAATATCTTCCCAGGGGAACACCTCGGACATGCAGGGATCAAGCCGCCGCTCGACCATCAGCTTGTTGGCCGCCGCCGCCTGCTTGAGATGCGCGAAATGGCTGCCC
>JBLRXE010000177.1:0-5479 GCA_047920895.1 Roseovarius sp. | reverse complement strand
GCGCAACCCTTCGGCCGCTGCTGGCCAGACCGCGACGCTGTTCATCGGCATCGCCTTTGCAGAAGCTTTGGGGATCTTCTCGTTCCTCGTCGCTCTTCTGCTGATGTTCGCTGTCTAAGTCTCTCGGGTAGCTGATCCTTACGGCTGGGGGGTGGCTCAGCGCCGCCCCCCGGTGACACGGAACTTTCCCTAGGAGGACGACATGGCAAGCGAAACGCATGACGCCGCTGGTCAAGCCGCATCCACGCCGGGCCTGCCCCAGCTGGATTTTTCGACCTTTGGCAACCAGATTTTCTGGCTCCTCGTCACGCTCGTCGTGATTTACTTTGTCCTGTCGCGCATCGCGCTGCCGCGCATCGCGGCCGTGTTGGCAGAGCGGCAGGGGGCCATCACCAACGACCTCGCTGCTGCCGAAGACCTCAAGGTCAAGGCCGTCGAGGCGGAACAGGCCTATCTCAAGGCGCTGGCCGATGCCCGCACCGAGGCGCAGGCCATCGTGGGTCAGGCCAAGGCCGAGATCAAGGCAGAGCTGGACGTCGCCACCGCCAAGGCGGATGCCGAGATTTCCGCGCGTGCGGCAGAAGGCGAAAAGAAGATAGCTGAAATACGGGCCAATGCCATGAGCAGTGTCAAGGAAGTGGCCGTTGCAGCCGCAGCCGAGATCGTCGCTGTCATGGGTGGCAAGGCAGACGCAAAAACCGTTGATGCCGCTGTTGCCGACCGGATGAAGGGATAACCGCCATGCAAAAAGTGCTTTTGACCATGGTTGCCGCCCTCCTCGCCAGCCCCGCGCTGGCGGCTTCGGGTCCGTTCTTCTCGCTCGCCAACACGAATTTCGTGGTTCTGCTGGCCTTTGTGATCTTTGTCGGCTTTCTGATTTACGTCAAGGTTCCTGCACTTCTGGGCAAGAAGCTTGACGAGCGCGCCGCCAAGATCAAGGCCGACCTCGATGAGGCGCGCGCGCTGCGCGAAGAGGCGCAGACGTTGCTGGCCAGCTATGAGCGCAAGCAAAAGGACGTGCAGGCGCAGGCTGACCGCATCGTCGCGCAGGCCAAGGAAGAGGCCAACGCCGCCGCCGCCGAGGCCAAGGAGGAGATCAAGGCCTCGATCGCGCGGCGTATGCAGGCCGCCGAGGAGCAGATCGCAAGTGCCGAAGCGCGGGCCATCCGCGACGTGCGCGATCAGGCCGTTGTGGTGGCTGTCGCCGCCGCGCGCGATGTGATCGCCAAGCAGATGACCGCCGCCGAGGGCAATGCGTTGATCGACGCGGCCATAGCTGATGTCGAAGCCAAGCTGCACTAAGCGGCCACATGGCACAGGATTGGCCCGGGTCGGAAACGCCCCGGGCTTTTTTGTCGGTTTGTAATTTGTGATCACAAAATTTGCCAAAGACCTGGCAATGCTCCGAGGGTTCAGGCGGGCGGGTGCAGAGACTCAGGCAAAGCACAACGGAAAACCTGATTCTCACGGGTCTAATTTGTGATCACACGATTATTTTCGTGATCACAAACGCAATATTTTTGCGGCTATTTGCCCCGAAACCAGAGTTTTGATGCGCGGGGCAGGTGACATGGCCGAGAAAAAGTATAACAAGAATCCCAGCAAAAGACGGCTTTCGTGCCGCCCGCCATCTGCAAAGGAGTTGCTCCATGGCTGAAGCCAAACAGATTGAACGCCCGCTTTCGCCGCATCTGCAAATTTACCGCCCGCAACTGACTTCGATCACCTCGATTCTAACCCGGATTACTGGCAATGCGCTGATCGTGGCCGCCTTGTTGATGGTATGGTGGCTCTTGGCAGCCTCCACCTCTGATGCCTATTTCGCGGTTGCTGATGCGGTGCTCACCTCGTGGTTTGGCGATCTGGTTCTGACGCTCTCGCTCTGGGCGGTTTGGTATCACTACCTCGCGGGGCTGCGGCATCTCTATTTCGACGCGGGCAAGGGTATGGACATTCCCACCGCCGAGAAACTCGGCTGGGGCGTAATCATCGGCTCGGTCGTGCTGACCGTCATCACGCTGCTTTTGGTCTGAGGAGGTTGTCATGCGTTATCTGACTGCACGCAAACGCGCCGAGGGCAAGGGCGCGGCTGGCACCGGGACCGAACATTTCTGGTATATGAAACTGTCGGGCGTGGGCCTTGCGCTGATCATCCCGGTGTTTCTGGTGGCCTTTGGTCGCGCTCTGGGTGGCGACCGGGCTGAGGTTCTGGCCGCATTTTCGCATCCGGCCATGGCCATTCTCACCGGCCTCGTGATCTTTTTCGGCCTGCGGCATTTCGCCAGCGGCGCACAGACAATGATCGAGGATTACGCCCACGGCAGCACACGCCGGGGCCTGATTATTGCCGTGACCGTTCTAAGTTACGGGCTGATCGCTACTGGGCTTTTTGCCCTCGCCAAGATCGCGCTGTGAGGAAGTATCAAATGGCTGCTTATGAATACGAGACGCATGATTATGACGTCGTGGTTGTGGGCGCGGGCGGCGCGGGCCTGCGGGCCACGCTGGGCATGGCCGAACAGGGCCTGCGCACGGCCTGCGTGACCAAGGTTTTCCCGACCCGTTCGCACACTGTCGCGGCACAGGGCGGCATTGCCGCAAGCCTTGGCAACATGGGCCCCGATAGCTGGCAATGGCATATGTATGACACGGTTAAAGGGTCCGATTGGCTGGGCGATACCGACGCGATGGAATATCTGGCGCGCGAGGCGCCCAAGGCGGTCTATGAGCTGGAGCATTACGGCGTGCCATTCTCGCGCACCGAAGAGGGCAAGATCTATCAGCGCCCCTTCGGTGGCCACACCACCGAATTCGGCGAAGGCCCGCCTGTGCAGCGCACTTGTGCCGCCGCCGACCGTACCGGCCACGCCATTCTGCACACGCTCTATGGTCAGAGCCTCAAGCAGAAGGCGGAATTCTATATCGAATATTTCGCCATTGATCTCATCATGACCGATGGCGCCTGCACCGGCGTCGTCTGCTGGAAGCTCGATGATGGCACCATCCATGTCTTTAACGCCAAGATGGTCGTGTTGGCCACCGGCGGCTATGGCCGCGCCTATTTCAGCGCCACCTCTGCCCATACCTGCACCGGCGACGGCGGCGGGATGGTGGCGCGCGCCGGTCTGCCGCTGCAAGACATGGAATTCGTGCAATTCCACCCCACCGGCATTTTCGGCGCGGGCTGCCTGATCACCGAGGGCGCGCGCGGCGAGGGCGGATACCTCACCAATTCCGAGGGCGAGCGTTTCATGGAGCGTTATGCCCCCAACTACAAGGATCTCGCGCCGCGCGATTATGTCAGCCGCTGCATGACCATGGAAATCCGCGAAGGGCGCGGCGTGGGCGCGGATGGCGATCACATCCATCTCAACCTCAGCCACCTGCCGCCTGAGGCGCTGCATCTGCGCCTGCCCGGTATTTCCGAATCTGCGCGCATCTTTGCGGGCGTTGACGTGACCAAGGAACCGATCCCGGTTCTGCCCACGGTGCATTACAACATGGGCGGCGTGCCGACGAATTATTGGGGTGAGGTGGTCAATCCCACCAAGGACAATCCGCATGCCGTCGTCCCCGGTCTGATGGCCGTGGGCGAGGCTGGCTGCGCCTCTGTCCACGGGGCCAACCGTCTTGGTTCCAACTCGCTCATCGACCTCGTGGTCTTTGGCCGTGCCGCCGCCATTCGCGCGGGCAAGGTGGTCGATCCCGACACCGCCGTGCCCGCCACCAACAAGGCTGAAGTGGACAAGGCGCTCGCGCGTTTCGACGGGCTGCGCCATGCCACCGGCACCGTGCCCACCGCCGAATTGCGGCTCGAGATGCAGCGCACGATGCAGGCCGACGCCGCCGTGTTCCGCACCTCGAAAACGCTGGCTGAGGGCGTGGAAAAGATGAAGGCCGTCGCGACCAAGATGGATGACCTCAAGGTCACGGACCGCAGCCTTGTGTGGAACAGCGACCTGATGGAAACGCTGGAACTGACCAATCTCATGCCCAATGCACTCGCCACGATCTTTGGCGCAGAGGCGCGGCAAGAAAGCCGGGGCGCCCACGCGCATGAGGATTTCAGCACCCGCGACGATGAAAACTGGCGCGTCCATACGATTGCGCGGGTTGAGGGCAATACCGTGGACCTGAGCTATCGCCCTATCATCACCACGCCTCTGACTGACGAGAACAAGGGAGGCATCAGCCTCAAGAAGATCGCGCCGAAGGAACGGACGTTCTAAGGGAGAGAAGCATGTCGCAGTTTTCGTGGTCATTGAGCCAGGGGGTTTTTACCTCGCTTCTGGTGACGTTTCTTATTACGCCCGCGTTTGCCAATCCAGGTCCGCGGATACCAGTGCAGGAACAGCGCAAGGCGATCCTTGATTGCCGCTACGAGATGGGCCTTCGCGGACCTGTGCGCTTTGGCGCAACATGGTCGGAACTGCCGCCGGGTGGCAGCACCGTGAGCTGGATCGTCCCCGGATCGAACCTGAGCCCGGTGCAGGCGGATCGGATCAATGAATGTGCCGATCAAAGGCTGGGGCGGGCGCAGACCCCGCGTTTCGCGACCCAGACGCAGACACAGAGCGTTCGCGTGCGCGGCTCCTGCCCGTCACATGCCCCCGTGCTGTTTGGCGGGTCAATCTATTGTCTTAGGGGTAATTGACCCGATGATCCGCCCTTTGCTGGTTTTTTCCGCAATCTTGACCCTCAGCGCCTGTGAGGCCACCAATCAGGTTGCGGACGGCCTTGCGCGCGCGCAGGCCAAGAGCGTGGTCAATACGGTGGTGGCGCAGCGGTTTCCGGGGGTGAACGTGGCCCCTGTTTCCGATTGCGTGATCGATGCTGCCTCTGCCGGCGAGATCATTCAGATTGCCGGTGCGAGTGTCACCGGCGTGACACCCCAGACCACGCAGCAGGTTATCCAGATCGCGCAGCGCCCCCAAGCGGTGCAATGTATTGCCCAAAATAGCCTGACCCTTTTGGGCGGCTGACAAGGAGTAGCAAGATGGTTCAACTCACACTCCCCAAGAATTCGCGCATGACCACAGGCAAGACATGGCCCAAGCCCGAGGGTGCCACGAATCTGCGCAAGTTCCAGATTTATCGCTGGAACCCGGATGATGGCAAAAACCCGCGTGTGGACACCTATTTCGTGGATATGGACACCTGCGGCCCGATGGTTCTGGACGCGCTGATCAAGATCAAGAACGAGATTGATCCCACGCTGACCTTTCGCCGCTCCTGCCGCGAGGGGATCTGCGGCTCTTGCGCGATGAATATCGACGGGATCAACACGCTCGCGTGCATCTACGGCATGGACGAGATCAAGGCCGATGTGAAAATCTATCCGCTGCCGCATATGCCGGTGGTCAAGGACCTGATCCCCGACCTCACGCATTTCTATGCGCAGCACGCCAGCATCATGCCCTGGCTGGAAACCAAGACCAACCGCCCCGCGAAAGAGTGGCGGCAGAGCATCGAGGACCGC
>JBLRXE010000176.1:0-5481 GCA_047920895.1 Roseovarius sp. | reverse complement strand
GTCGGGAACGGGGCCTCATCGGTGCCGGGGGTTTTCTCGGCCAGAAACATCGACAGCCCCCGGTGATCGGTGGTGTCGGGCACGGTGCGCGCCAGGAGCGTCATCACATGGGTCCGCGCGGCGTGCGTAATCCATGTCTTGTTGCCCGTCACCTTCCAGTCGCCATTCTCGTCCCGCACTGCGCGGGTGCGCAGACTGCCCAGATCCGATCCGGTGTTGGGCTCTGTGAAAACCGCCGTCGGCAGGATTTCGGCGCTTGCCAGCTTGGGCAGCCACTGCGCCTTTTGCGCGTCCGTGCCCCCGCAGAGGATCAATTCAGCGGCAATCTCAGAGCGCGTGCCAAGGGACCCCACGCCGATATAACCCCGGCTCAACTCCTCGGACACCACCACCATCGACGCCTTCGACAGACCAAAACCGCCGAATTCCTCAGGGATGGTCAGACCAAAGACGCCCATTTCCGCCAATTCCTCGATGATCTCCATCGGGATGAGCTCATCCTTGAGGTGCCAGTCATGCGCATAGGGCTCGACCTTTTCGACTGAAAAGCGGCGAAACTGCGCGCGGATCATTTCCAGCTCTTCCTCAAGGCCGGTGCGCCCCACCGTGATCTCTGCCGACCGCTCTTGCATCAACTCCACCAACCGGGTCCGCGCTGCTTGGGTATTGCCCGCCTGCATCAGCATGGTCGCCGCCGGGTCCATCAGCAAATGCGCGTCATCCGGGCTCAGGCCCAGATCCTGAAGCCGAACCATCTCGCCTTGGTTCATCTGGATGCCGCCCGCGATCTGGCTCAGATACTCCCCAAAGGCGATTTGCAGGATCAATTGCTCGACCTCGCCAAACTGCCCCTTCTCATCGAGCCGCACCGCCCAAAGCTGCATCTGGCGCAGCGATTCGACATAGGTGGCCAGCCACGCAAGCCCGTGCGCGGCGGTCTGATGTGCCTCGATCGCCGCCCCCGAGACACGCCCCTCAACCGTCACCAGCGCGCGCACCGCATCCTTGGCCCGCTCCAACAACGCCTCCGCAGGGGCCAGCGCCACGCGGGTCAGGGCCAGCAGGTCGCCCAAAATGATCGGTTGTGCCATTGCCAGATCCTGTCCGTCATGTGCCATGAATCGCATCCTTTTCCTGATCTGGTGCCTTTTATCCATTATGCAGGTGCAGCGCAACTATTATGCTTTTTGTCGCAGGCTTTTGATCGAAAATTGCGCGTTGATTTTTTGCACCGCAGCACTAGCGCCATGCTAAGAGGGCGTCATGGACGCGTTTTTCGACATAGGTCCAATTCTGGGCTGGGCCATGGCCTTTAGCGTGGCGGTCTGCGCAGGCATGGTCAAGGGCGTGGTGGGCTTTGCCATGCCCACGGTGATGATCGCGGGGCTGAGCACGATGATGCCCCCCGATCTGGCGTTGGCTGGGCTGATCCTGCCGACACTGGCCACAAACCTCTGGCAGGCGCTGCGTCAGGGTCTACGCGCGGCCCTCGGCTCGATCGCGCATGTCCGGGTGTTTCTGATCGCGGGCGGTGTGGTCATGGTCTTTGCGGCCCAACTGGTGCCGGTGCTGCCGCCCTCTGCGATGCTGCTCTTTATCGGCCCGCTGATCACGCTCTATGCTGCCTCTACGCTTTTCGGGCGCGGGCTGCGCCTGCCGCCGGAACAGGGGGCCAAGGGCGAGGCGGGCATGGGCGCGCTCGCCGGGCTCTTTGGTGGCCTCTCGGGCATCTGGGGACCGCCCACCGTTGCCATGCTGATTGCACGCGGCACCGAGAAAACCGAACAGATGCGCGTGCAGGGCGTGATCTATGGTTTGGGCGCGCTGGTGCTGCTTGGCTCGCATATCGGATCGGGCGTGTTGCGCGCCGAAACCCTGCCGCTCTCGGCGGCGATGATCGCCCCGGCTCTCCTCGGGATCTGGATCGGCTTTCGCCTTCAGGACCGGTTCGATCAGGCCACCTTTCGCAAGATCACCCTCTGGGTGCTGCTGCTTGCCGGGCTCAATCTCATCCGGCGTGGGGTGATGCTTCTTTAGGGCGTGTTGCGCGCAATCGAAAACACACCCGTCCCGGGCTTGACCCGGGACCTCGCCGAAACAGCGTGGAGGAGCCGGGGCGATGTGAACCCGATCAGACGCAACCCGCTAACGGCTCCAGACCTTACAAAATCGAGGGGCAAACCTTACAAAGCTTACACGCGGCTCAGCCCCGCGCCACCTCTGCGGCGAACCGCGCCACATAGCGCGCCCGCGCCTCGGGCAGGGGCCGGTTGCCCAGTTGCGGTGCAAGGTGATTTCTCAGGAAATGTCCTGTTACTTCAAACCCTTGCAGGATTTCCGCATCCGGTGCCGGGCCATGCCCCATCAGACAGGGCGGCAGCGGCAACAGCCGGTCCGCCCATTCCCCCGCCCCAGCCCGTGACACCGCACGCCCTGTTTTTGGCGATATGTAACTGAGATCATTGGCCTTTTCCCCCAGAACCGCACAGCGCCGCAGGTCAAGGCCAAAGCCCATCTCCTCCAACAGTGCCAGTTCCCAGTTGAGGTAGGCCAGCGTCCAGATCTCGGGCTGGTCAAGAAGGTCAAGCAATATCAATGTTTTACGGTATAGCTCCGCATGTGCCTCGCGCTCGGGCAGCACAAAGAGCAAAAGCGCACAGACCGCGTTCAACCCGGCCAGCGCCATCCGATCGCTCATGGTCCAAGCCCTTGATTTCAAAGGCTCAACCCGGAATGTGCCGATGTGATCCTCGAGCCGCGCACGCCATTCCACGTCAAGTTGCGCGCCCGGTTGCAGCACAGGCGCCATCCTGCGCGACGCACCGCCGCGCACAACCCCCGCATGCCGCCCCCGCTCCGGCGTGAAAACTTCAATGATAACAGAGGTTTCCCCATGTCGGCGACTACTCAGAAGAATGCCCTGATCGCGCCAATCCATCGGCCCTCACCCCGCCAAACCATCCTGATCGAGCAGATGCCGCCCCTCCCGGTCCTCCACCTCGATCACCCAGAGGTCGGGATCATAGCCCTTTTGCCGGGCAATCGCCGCATCCACCTCGGACTCCGTGCCCTCGGCCAAGGTGATCCAGACCCGCGCGCCGCTCATAAGGTCGATAGAGCGTTGAAAAACCTTCGCTTTTCCATCCAGCGTGTTGAGCTTGACCAGAACCGCACCGCCGGTGTCATCGCCATGCGCCACCACAAAGGCGGGGATATCCGCCAACCTGAGCCGCGCCAGATAGGCATCCACCCAAAAGCGCGCGCTGAGCCGGGCCATGCGCCTAGTTCCCGTCCTTGAAATCCAGTCCCATTTCGGAATATCGCTCGGATTCCTCCTGCCAGTTTTCACGCACTTTTACCTGTAAAAACAGGTGGATACGGCGCCCCAGAAACGCCTCCAACTCCTCACGCGCCGCCTTGGACACGGCCTTGATCGTCTCGCCCTTGTTGCCCAGAACGATGCCCTTGTGCCCATCGCGCACCACATAGACGATCTGATCAATCCGGGCCGAACCATCCTTGCGTTCTTCCCAATTCTCGGTTTCGACGGTCAGTTGATAGGGCAATTCCTGATGCAGCCGCAGCGTCAGCTTTTCCCGCGTCATCTCGGCGGCGATCATCCGCATCGGCAGATCGGCGATCTGATCCTCGGGGTAGAGCCATGGCCCCTCGGGCACCTCGCCCGCCAGCCAGTGCCGCAGATCGTCCACCCCGTGACCCTTCTCGGCGGAAATTAAGAACGTCTTTTCAAAGGCAAAGCGCTCGTTCATGTCCTTGGTCAGCGCCAGCAGCACCGGCGCCTGCACCCGGTCGATCTTGTTGATGGCAAGCGCCACCTTGCGGCCCTTGGCAATCCCGGTCAGCCCCTCAAGAATGCGCCCCACCCCTTCGGTCACGCCGCGATGCGCCTCGATCAGCAGGATCACCACATCGGCATCCGCAGCCCCGCCCCAAGCGGCAGCCACCATCGCGCGGTCCAGCCTGCGGCGCGGCTGAAAGAGGCCCGGCGTATCCACAAACACCAATTGGCTCTCGCCCTCCATCGCCACCCCCCGGATGCGCGCGCGGGTGGTCTGCACCTTGTGGGTGACGATACTGACCTTGGCCCCCACCATGCGGTTGAGCAGGGTGGATTTGCCCGCATTGGGCTCTCCGATCAGGGCGATAAATCCGGCGCGGGTGGTCATGGGATGCGTCTCGTCTGTTATGATTGACAGGCTCTAGCCGATTTGACGCCCCGCGACCAGAGCAGAGCGTCAGTTCTCGCAGCCGAAGGGGACAAAGGTGCTGGCCATGCCCTCATTCATCGTCATCATGGTCAGCAAATCGGCCAACGCATAATCCTGCGCGGTCTCTGCGCAAATGCGCGCAGGCGCGACACATCCAGAGCCAATGAAGGCGCGATTTTCCTCAAGAAATCTTGGGCTTAGTCCCTCTTGCCCGAGGGCGGCCAAGGCATCCTCGGTCGCCTGCGCATAGAGCGCGCATTTGCGGAGTGTCCAGGCATCGGTGGGGGCCTCTTCAGCTTTGGCAATCGGCCCAAAGGCCAGAATGACAATCAACACGAAAGCCCCGCGCACCCGCTCACTCCGCATGCAGTTCATCCAGCAGCGCGCGCGCCGCCGCCTGTTCCGCCTGTCGCTTGGACCCGGCGGTGGCCTCGGCGCTCTGGCCGCTCTTCAATTGTGCGGAAATGGTAAAGACCGGCGCGTGATCCGGCCCTGAGCGGGCCAGTTCGACGTAATCGGGCGGCGGCAGCCCGCGCGCCTGCGCCCATTCCTGAAGACTAGTCTTGGCGTCGCGCGCATCTTCCTTGACCGCGCCCACCCGCACGCCCCAGAGCCGCAGCACCACCGCGCGCGCCGCCTCGAACCCGGCATCGAGATAGACAGCGGCAATCACCGCCTCCATCGAATCGCCCAACAGCGCCACCTTGCGCCGCCCGCCCGAGAGCATTTCGGAGCGCCCCAATTTCAGAACCGAACCAATATCGATCTCGCGCGCCACATCGGCGCAAGCCTCCTTGCGCACCAGCGCGTTGAAGCGCGGCGCAAGCTGCCCCTCGGTGGCCCCTTTGTCCTGCGCCAACAGCGCCTCGGCCATCACAAGCCCCAGAACCCGATCGCCCAGAAACTCGAGTCGCTGATTGTCATCGCGATTGGGCGTCGCCATCGAGGAATGTGTCAGCGCCCGCACCAACAGCGCAGGATCGGAAAACACATGCCCCAGCCGCGCCTGAAACGCCTTGATTTCTGCCGAAAGCTTCACTCAAGCCTCTTGAAGAAGCGGTCGCCACGCCATGTCCAGAACGCCAGCATAGACCGCCCCCCCGAGGAAAAGACCACCCGGTTCGCCCGCCCGATCAGGTTCTCGAAAGGCACAAAGCCGACCCCGCCCACCGCCTGAGGAAAGCGCGAGTCGGTGGAATTGTCGCGGTTGTCGCCCATAAAGAAATAATGCCCGGCCGGCACGGTAAAGACG
>JBLRXE010000175.1:0-5497 GCA_047920895.1 Roseovarius sp. | reverse complement strand
GGGCGCTATGGGGTCAGCTCGCCGCTCTGGGACATGATCTTTCGCACCTACCCGACCAAGCCGGAGCGGTCCGAGCGGTCCTAGGCGCGGGTTCCTGTCCGCACCGCATGTCCGGGATCGGATATCGCCATGGCTAAATTTTTCCTCACGCCCAAGGGGCTGATCGCACGGTTTCCGTGGGTTCAGACGCCTGCCTGGATGCTTGAGGCGGTCGTTTTCCACCTCTTGCTCGGATTTGCGCGGCTGATGCCTTTTCCGGTCGTCGCGGCCACGTTCGCCCACATGCTTGGATGGCTGGGCTATCGCAACGCGCAAAAGCGCCGCACCGTAGGGCGCAACCTGTGCCATGTGCTGCCCGATGCCAGCGAGGCAGAGCGTGACGCGGTGACGCGCGATATTTTCCGCGCGACCGGGCTGGCGGCGGCGGAACTTTTCCTGCTTGAGCGGCTCTGGCAGAACCGCGCGCGCCATCTGGAGTTTTCCATCCATCCCGAAGCGGAAGCGATCATCGCGCGCAAGGAGGCCGTGGTCTTTGCCACCGCCCATGTCAGCGCCTGGCAGCTCTGCAACTTGATCGGTCGCGAGCGGGATTTGACGATTTCCGTCATCTACACACCCGAGCCGAACCCATGGCTGCACCGCTTCTTTCTCTCGCTGCGCCGCGCCTTTGGCGGTCCTTTGGTGCCAAGCGCGGGCGGCGCGCGCGAATTGCTGCATGAGTTGGCATCGGGCCGTTCGGTTGGCGCGGCTTTTGACACCCGCATCGACCAGGGTGAGATGGTGCCCTTCTTTGGCACGCCCACGCCAACCAGCACCCTGCCCGCACTCTTGGCGCTGCGCGGCTATCCACTCTTGCCCATTCGTGCGGTGCGCCTGCCCAATTCACGCTTTCGGATCGAGGTTCTGGCGCCTCTGCCCCCGGCCGATCCCGAACTGCCACGCAAAGAGCGCATCCTTGACATGACCCATCGCCTCAACCTGGTTTTCGAGGGCTGGATACAGGCATATCCCGGCGAATGGATCTGCATGAAACGCCGCTGGCCCAAGAACCGCGATACCATCGCCCAGGCCCCTGATGCCTGAACGGGACGGGATGCCGCGCGTCTGGGTGCTGGATGCCTACCGCTCTGGCGAAAAGACGCAGGTGCGCGCGCTGGCACAGGCCCTTGGCTGGCCCCATGAAATCAAAAGCCTCCGCTATCGCAAGACCGAAATCCGCACCACGCTCTTTCGCGGGCGCGACCTACGCGGCGTGAACCTGCCCGCCTCCGATCCGTTGACGGCGCCCTGGCCCGATCTGGTGATTTCAATGGGCATGCGCAACGAGCCTGTCGCGTGCTGGATCAGGGACCAGTCGGGCGGGCGCGCGCGGCTGGTGTTTCTGGGGCGCCTCTGGGCTGATCCGGCGCATTTCGATCTGGTGATCACGACGCCGCAATACCGCGTTCCCGATCGGCCCAACGTGCTGCGCAACGCCCTGCCCCTGCATCCGCTCACGCCCGAGCGGCTGGATGCTGCGCGCGCGCAATGGGCGCCAAAGCTCGCGCATCTACCCCGGCCCTATCTCACGCTGAACATCGGGGGCCCTAGCGGGCCTTATGCCTTTGGCGCGCGCGCCTCTGCGCGGCTCTTGCACGATACGCTGGCTCTGGCGCAGGCGCGGGGCGGATCGCTGCTTGTCAGTTCCAGTGCGCGCACCCCACCCGAGGCCATCGCCGCCTTTGCCGCGCAGACGGACGTGCCGATGCAACTCTATCGCTTTCGGCCCAATGATCCGGATAACCCCTATCTGGGGTTTCTCGCAATGGCGGATGAAATCATCGTAACCGCCGACAGCATTTCGATGCTGTCCGAGGCCTATGCCACCGGCAAACCGGTGCATATGTTCGATCTGGGGGCCGGATCGCTCAGCATGCGGCACGATGCGCTGGTGGCGATAGGCGCGCATGCGCAGGCGCGCGACCTTGCGCGGCGCGACCAAGATCGCCCCGATCTAAGCCTTGGCGCGCTGGCCTATCGTGGTCTCATGCGCTGGGGGTGGAAGCATCTGTCGCGCGACATCAGCCAGATGCACCTGCGGCTGGCACGTTCAGGCCGGATGACATGGCTGGGAGAGCCTGCGCACCCCGTGCCGGACACGCCCCCGCCCAGCGACATGGCGCGCGCGGTGGCGCGGGTCAAGGCGCTGCTTGGGCAGGGCTAAGCGCGCTCACGCCCCGACCGCCGCCACGGGTTCCAGCCGGTGCACGATGTCCGCCGCATCCGACAGGCTGCTGTTATGGGTGATCGCCAGAATCGTCAGCTGTTCGCGCAAGCCACGCAGGGTCTCGATGATCGCGGCCTCGCTCTCGGGGTCAAGCGCGCTGGTCGCCTCATCAAGGATAAGAATGCGTGCCTTCTTTAAGATAGCACGGGCAATCGCAATTCTCTGGCGCTGGCCACCTGATAATCTATCGCAACCCGCTGACGCTGGCCTCCCGAGAGACGCCCCCCCCGCTCGCCCACGATGGTATGGATACCCTCGGGCATAACCTGAACAAAATCCCACGCTCCGGCCTGTTTCAGCGCCGCTTCGACACGCGCCTCTGAAATCTGCGGATCACCAAGGGCGACATTGTGCAGGATGCTGTCATGCAGCAGCACCGTTTCCTGCGGCACATAACCCACCATGCGCCGCCATGCCTTGAGGTCGATTTCCTCGAACGGGCGGTCGTCGATGGTGATCTGGCCTGCGCTCGGACGCAAGAGGCCGATAACCAGATCAATGATCGTCGTCTTGCCCGATCCGGAAGGGCCGACCAGCGTGGTGATCCGATGCGCCGGTATTTCCAGATCAAGCCCCGAGAGCACCGTATTGCCACCGTAGGCAAAGCTGATGTCGCGCAGGGCGATGCCACGGGTCAGCGCGGGGGCAACATGGCCTCCCAGATGTTCTTGTTCCGCCTCGGCGCGGCGGTTGGTCTCTATCAGTGACCAATAGGCGCTCTCGCTCTGCACCAGCTTCTGATACTGTTTCTGGACCTTGCCCAGAAAATTGTAGCCGCGCCCCAGTGTCACCGCAAGCATGAGCACAATGGCAAAATCCATCGAAAGCACGCCAAGCGCCAGATACACGCCAAGGGCAATGAGCATGATGAACATCAGGTCCTGCCCGGAATTGAGCGCAGCACTTGCCAGCACCTGACGGCGCAATGCCTTGTTAAGACGGTTGGTCTCATGCTTGAGCAGTTCATCCGCCAGATGTTCCCGGGCCATCGCCTTGAGCGGTTTCACCGATTGCAGCGTGTCGGTCAGATGCGACATCAGCGAGACCATGAGATCGGTCTGTTTTTTGCCCGCCTTGCGCGTCATCCGCACCAGAAAATGCGACAGGCCAATGATCACGATCCCGCCGATCAGGCTGAGCAGCGTGGTTTTCCACGAAATCAGTACCGCGACCGAGGCATAGACCAGCGCCTGAATGAAAAAGGTCAGCGCGGTGGCACCAAACATATAGGCATCCGCCGCGCGCTGCGCCTCGGTGGCCAACGTATTGGTCAGCTTGCCCGCCGGCTGATCCAGAAAGAACTGCCAGCGGCTGCGCATCATGTTGCGCAGGGTCAGCAATCGCAGATCGGTGGCGACCCGCGCGGCCGTATAACCCACCTGGCGCTGCGCGATCAACAACAGTACCGCCTTGAACGTAGCCGCGACCACGATCAGGATGAGCAGCGCCCCCAGCGTTACCGGGATTCCGGCCCAGGCGAGCACGTCGAGCACCATCTGTTCCATCTGTCCCGGCTGCTCTGCCGATGCGCCCGTGGGATCGGTATTGAGCACGATCTTGAGCATCGGCAGCATCGCCGACAGGCCCAATCCCTCGGCCAGACCCGAAAGGAACAGGGCCAGAACCATGAGGAAACTGGCCATCGGATAGGCGCGAAAGAGGTTGAGCATCAAACGCATGGGATGTCTTTCATGGTCTTGCAGGACCGTTTGCGCCAGTGTTGCGCCGGTCTCTCGTCTTGGCGGGGGGCGCTTGGGGCACTTGCCGCAGGGGGATCAAGGGGTGTCATCACGGCGCGCATGCTGCATGGGCGCGCGCCAGTGTCAACCGCATGCCGCGCCCCGGCGCCATCTCGCGGACGATTGTCGCGTGCCGAGCCGTGACGTCAACCTCCCAACCCCCCGACATGGGTGTGATGTGGTAGAGGTGATAGGCCGCCGCCTCGGGATGCAAGGACGAGGCCGAGGGCACGCCAATGACTGCTGCCGTCCCGTCGCACGTCTCAAACGTCTGATGATGGCTGCGGTGGCTATGGCCATGCAGCACAATTTCCACGCCTTGCGCCTGCAACACCGCGCGCAAGGCGGTCGCGTCCCGCAGGGCCTTGCGCGCCGATACCGTGCCATCGAGCGGCGGGTGATGGATCATCAGCACCCGGCAAAGGCCCGCCGCGCGCGCCGCGCGCAGCATCGGCGCCAGCCGCGCCAACTGTGCCGCACCGACAGCCCCGCTGGCAAATACCGGGGGGGTCGCGACGGCACTTGAGAGACTGATGAGGGCCAGAGGCCCGCGCCGCCGCAGCACCGGAAAGGCGTCGGATACATCCCCATCCAGAGCGGCACCATCGCCCTGCCAATAGGGCAGCCACTGGGCAGCGCCTGCCTGCCATGCACCTGCAATGAGCGCCTCGTGATTGCCGGGAATGACCGTTACCCGCGCCGGATCACCCAGGCTGTCCAGCCAGAGCCGCGCCGCGCGATATTCCTGCGGCAGCCCAAGATTGGTCAAATCCCCCGTTACACCAATAAGGTCGGGCGCGTGATCCTGCATGTCAGCGATCAGCGCCGCGAGGATTTCGGGCCGATGGTGGTGGCGGCGCTTGCGGTGCCATGACAAGAGGCTGAGCGCGCGCTTGTTCAGAACGGCGCGCCATGGCACCGGCCCCGTCAGCGGCAGATGCGGGTCCGACAGATGCGCCAGCGTGATGCCGGCACCTGCCTCTGGGTCGGATCGCCCCTGCCCTGTCATGTGTCTGATGTCCGTCCGGGTTGGGACGTGCCGGGCATGGCCCGGCCCGCCGATTTACTGCGCCGCCGTGCTCTGGGCGGTGCCGGTTGCCGCCTCGGGCGCAACCGTCTTGAACGCGGCGATGATGGTGTCGATCTGATCGAAACTATGCGCCGCACTCAGGCTGCACCGCAAGAGCGCCGCCCCTTCGGGCGCGGCAGGCGGCAACACGAGGTTGACGTAAACGCCCTGCTCCATCAGCGCGTTCCAGATCCGCGCGCCTGCTTCGCGTGAGGGCACGCGCACAGCGATCACCGGGCTTACAGGCGCGGCCAACTCGTAGCCCGCAGCACTCAGCCCGTCATGCAGACGGGTGGCATTGGCCCAGAGGCTTGCCTTGAGCTCGGGCCGCGTGCGGATCGCCTCCAGCCTCGCTTCCATCTCCTTCCGATTGACGCAGCCGTTGCCCCCACCGAATACTTCCCACGCGAGCCAGACGGGGAG
>JBLRXE010000174.1:0-5500 GCA_047920895.1 Roseovarius sp. | reverse complement strand
GTTCCGCAAAGGGCTGGTCGCTCTCGACAACAACAGCGCGGTTCATGGCCACGCCGAGAACACTGGAGGTGCCATTGCGCACCACGCGGATGCTCTCCGCCTGTGCGGGTTGCGGCGCATGCCCCGCAACAAGCGCCAGCCCGAGAAGGGCCGCGCAAATATGTCTACGCAATTTCATGTGACCTGCCTTTCCGATCACGCCTCATTTTGTCGGGTCTTGGTGCCCGCATTTTGTTCACTTTGGGATAGTTTCGAATTTTTTTCAAGAATCAATGCAGTTTTGCGCATTTTTCTTGGGAGTGTGACCAAAACCCAGAGATACACAAAAGGCACCCGCGGACGGGTGCCTTGGCAGTGGTTCGCACAGAGGGTCAGTTGGTGCAGGGGATCGGGGTCTCGATCACCTCTGCGCCGCGCCGGGTGCGGATGGAGCAGGTTTCCAAAACGGGCGCTTGCTTGATCACCGCTGCGGCGGTGATGCCAAGCAACCTGTGTTGATCGACCTCGATCACCTCGGCCACCGTATCGTCAAGCGCGCCCACGAGCGACAGCGACAACCGACCGGTCGATTGCGCCTGAGCGAGCGCAGCGACCTGTTGGGGCTTGACCGCCACGGTCACGGTGCGGGCGATCACCGTCTCGGAGGTGTCCATGTCGGCGACCTGGTCCACCGCGATAAGCTTGACCCCGGTCTCAATCAGTTTCGTCACGTCGCCCATCGAGTTGCCTTCGGTGCGCATGTTGCCCGAGCCGACGCTGCCGGTCCAGTAGATGTCCACAGTATCGCCGGGGCGCAGAAAGCCCGACACACCGCTGGTCACGTCGACCTTGACGGCAAAGGCGCGCATACCGCGTTCGAGTTGCGAGGTGATGCCCACCTCTGCGCCCGGCTCGGTGACTTTGACGGCCAGGATCGGCTCGTTTTTCTCCATGCGGCGCAGGGCACGGCGATTGACCGCCTCGCCTTGGGAGAAGAATGCCTCTGCTGTGGTGAACACACCTTCGGGCAGGGAAGTCTTGGGAAAGGCGATGAGGCGCACCGCATCCTTGTCAAGTGCCTCGCCGTATTGCAGGGGGCGGGTGGCGACGTAAATGTCGATGGTTTCGATGTTGGGGGCGCGTTGCTGACGCTCGAGGGCCAGCTGTTGCTGGTAACCGCTGATGTAGGTCTTGGCCATATAGACGGCAAAGCCTGCAAGCCCCAGGCCCAGTATCAGCACCAATCCGAAAACAACGCGCATGGCTATTCCTCTCCGAGTTATCTTTAGAAAGAAACCGTTGAGCGATCTCTTATTCCGACCTGCTAAGTCTCATGTAAATGCGGCGGAAATTTGGATGTATCGAGATTGTTTCGCGGCGATTGATGATAATGGAACATTTGATGGAGGTGCAGCACGCAAATGCGCCCGAAGGGATATCTCCTCGGGCGCACTTTTGTTGTTCACTGCCAGATCAGTTGCCGGTTCCGACAGTGATATTGGAAACGGCGGTTGAAACACCGCCGCCAAGTGATGTTGTCGCGTTCTGGATCGTTAGAATCGCGCCTACGGCCAGACCGACAACGGCTGCGGTGAGCACCACCCAATCGACAGTCACCGCACCATCCTGATCGGACACAAATCGTTTTGCTATGTGTTGCATTCCAAAACCCGCCTTTCGGTACGGAAATTCCTGAACTTCGGCGATTGGATGTATCGTGAGTCTGTACGCTTCAACCAAGGTTCTGAATTTCGCGCATGAGCGCTATGTGCATTTAGGGCATAATGGCCGCAAATCGTGGATTTGCGGCCATTATGTTAGAAGTATTCGGTCCCGATTACTGGCCGACAGTCTGACCGGCGACACCGGCTTCGATCGAAGTGGCGAGCGAGGTGATGCCGGTGTTTACGGATGCGACACCGGCGATGCCGAGGCCCACGACGGCTGCGGTCAGCACGACCCAGTCAACCGTAACGGCGCCGTCTTCGTCTTTCGAGAAGTTCTTGAAGAATTTGATCATGGTTTGGTCCCTCCAAAGGATCAGTTGCTTGTGTTGTCACACCCATTTCGGCGTTGGACCCCAGTTTTTTAATGGCCCGTCACCGTCGTGGTGTGTAGCTATATAGCCGGTCAAATCGGGCGGGAATTTGGCGTCTCTGGATCGTTTTTCGAGTGTCGGGAAAAAAACCGCAATAAAATCTTAAGATATTGAAATACAACAAAAGAAACTCTTAAAAATTGTTTATTAATGGCTTTCAGGCGCAGAATGTGGCGCAAATGTGGGTGGTTCTGGGGGCGCGAAGGAACAATGCTGGCGCGGAATGCGGATTTTTGCAATACTGGCGACAATCAATCAGAGGCAGAGCAGCGCCCGATATGAAATTTTTAAATCTTCTGGTGTTTTCTGTGATTCTTGCAGGAACCGGGCCAATTGCGGCGCAGGAGCCGAAACCTTTTGCCGAGTTTACCTTCAAGCGGGAAAAGGCACCCGCACCGGGCATGCGGCGTGGACCCTTGGTGCAGATCGCGCCCGCACCGCCCGCACCGCCGCGCGCGGTGGTGCCGGACAAAGGGCCAGAGGGCCCGGTAACGCCGCGCGAGGCCGCCTATGGCTGGTTCTGGGAAAAGGTGCCTGCCGATATTGCCACGGACGGTGCATTGCGCCTGCGTGCGGCGATGGATCATCTGGCCAAGCCGCCCACGGGAAAGGGCGTGACCGCGCCACGCCTGCAATCGGTGCAAGAGATTGCGCGGTCGGAAGGCGGCCATATCCTGAGCCAGACCATCGGCACGCAAATCTCGCCCGCTTTGGTGCTGGCGGTGATCGCGGTGGAATCCTCAGGTCGGACGGCGGCGGTCAGTTCCGCGGGGGCGCAGGGGTTGATGCAATTGATGCCCGATACCGCGCGCCGCTTTGGTGTGACCGACAGCCTGTCACCCGGCGAAAATATCCGGGGCGGGGTGGCCTATCTCGACTGGCTGATGCGGGAGTTCAAGGGCGATGTGGTGCTGGCCTTGGCGGGCTATAACGCGGGCGAGAATGCGGTCAAGCGGCATGGTGGGGTGCCGCCCTATACCGAAACGCGTGATTACATCCCCAAGGTGCTGGCCGCCTATGAGGTGGCGCGTGGCCTGTGCAAGACGCAGCCGGAGCTGATCACCGATGCCTGCGCGCTCAATCTGGCGATGAAGTAGGGGCCGGACCCTGACGGTGCCCAGCCCCTGGATTTCAGGTGACAATGGTCGCCTCGGTCGCGGCGCGTAGATCTTCTTCGGTCACGCCCTCGGCCAACTCAACAATCCTCAGACCGCCCTCGACCACATCCAGAACACCAAGGTTCGAGATGATGCGGTTGACCACGCCCGTGCCCGTCAGAGGCAGGGTGCAGGATTTGAGCACTTTGGATTCGCCGTGCTTGTTGGTGTGGTCCATGACCACCACCACGCGGCCCACGCCCGCGACAAGATCCATCGCGCCGCCCATGCCCTTGACCAGCTTGCCAGGGATCATCCAGTTGGCGAGATCGCCGTTTTCCGCCACTTCCATCGCGCCAAGGATCGCCATGGCAATCTTGCCGCCGCGGATCATGCCAAAGGAGGTGGCGCTGTCGAAGTAGGAGGTGTCGGGCAGTTCGGTGATGGTTTGCTTGCCCGCGTTGATGAGGTCTGCGTCTTCCTCACCCGCGATCGGGAAGGGGCCCATGCCGAGCATGCCGTTTTCCGATTGCAGCGTGACATGCACGCCCTCGGGGATGAAATTGGGCACCAGTGTCGGGATGCCGATCCCGAGGTTCACATAGGTCCCGTCCTGGAGTTCGAGCGCCGCGCGGGCGGCCATCTGATTGCGATCCCAAGCCATTATGCAGCCCTCACGGTGCGTTGTTCGATACGTTTCTCATGGGTGCCCTGCACGAGGCGATGCACATAAATGCCCGGCAGGTGGATGTTCTCGGGGTCCAATTCGCCCGGTTGGACGATTTCCTCGACCTCCATCACGCAGATCTTGCCGCACATGGCGGCGGGCGGGTTGAAGTTGCGCGCGGTCTTGCGGAAGATGGCGTTGCCGGTGGTGTCTGCCTTCCACGCCTTGACGATGGAGAGGTCGGCAAAGATACCGCGTTCGAGAATATAGGTCTCGCCGTTGAACTCTTTGTGTTCCTTGTCCTCGGCCACCTGCGTGCCCACGCCGGTCTTGGTGTAGAAACCGGGGATGCCGCAGCCGCCTGCACGCATCCGCTCGGCCAGCGTGCCCTGCGGGTTGAATTCCAGCTCCAACTCGCCCGAGAGATACTGGCGCATGAATTCGGCGTTCTCGCCCACATAAGAAGACATCATTTTGCGCACCTGCCGTGTTTGCAACAGGATACCGATGCCGAAATCATCCACGCCCGCGTTATTGCTGGCAAAGGTCAGATCCTTGACGCCCGAGTCGCGGATCGCGGCCAAGAGCAATTCGGGAATGCCGCAGAGGCCAAAGCCGCCCGCCGCAATCAGCATGTCGTCGCGCAAGAGCCCGTCCAGCGCTTCGGCGGCCGAGCCGTAAACCTTGTTCATGTGGAACCTCCTCCAGACAGTGGTGTGCCCCCCGTATGCGGCGCAAGCCGGGCACGAGTCAACGCGCGCTGCCGGTGATCGCATCGGAATAGGGATTTCTACTTAGGTCGCTGTTTGGGTGCCGGCACCGCGCCGGACTATTTCCCGGCGGCGGCGCGTTTGACGGGGGCCTTTTTCGCGGCTGGCTTCTTGGTGGTTGCGGTTTTGGCGGGGGCCTTGCGCGTCTTGCCCGGTTTGGTGGCCTTGGCGGCAATCGCCTCCACCGCCATTTCCATGGTCACATCCTCGGGCTCTGTGCCCTTGGGCAGGGTGGCATTGACCTTGTCCCACTTGATATAGGGGCCATAGCGCCCTTCGAGGATCTGGATCGGGCCACCGTTTTCGGGGTGTTCGCCCAGATCTCGCAGCGCCTTGGCCGCCGCACGTCCGCGCCCGCCGGGATTGGCGCGCTTGGCAGCGAGCAGTTCGACAGCGCGGTTCATGCCGATCTCGAACACATCCGCCGGGTCCTTGAGATTGGCGTAGACGGGTTTTGCCTCGTCCGGCAATTGGTGCATGAGATAGGGGCCAAAGCGGCCGAAATTGGCGGAAATCAGGCCGCCCTCGGGGTGTTGGCCCACCTCGCGCGGCAGGCTGAGCAGGATGAGCGCTTTTTCCAACGTCATTGCCTCGGCGGTCCAACCCTTGGGCAGGCTGGCGCGGTCGGGTTTCTTGTTCTCTTCCGTTGCCGCGCCGCGCTGCACATAGGGGCCAAAGCGGCCCGAGCGCAGGGAAATCTCGTTGCCCGCGTCATCCTCGCCCAGGATACGGTCGCCATTTTCCCCGGCATCGCCGCCGATGGGGCGGGTGTAGCGACATTCGGGGTAATTGCCGCAGCCGACAAAGCCGCCGGCGCGCGAGGTTTTCAGATGCAACTGCCCGGTGCCGCAGAGCGGGCATTGGCGCGGGTCGCTGCCATCCTCGCGGG
>JBLRXE010000173.1:0-5529 GCA_047920895.1 Roseovarius sp. | reverse complement strand
CCCCGTCAAGCCCGAGAGCATCGCGGGCTGCACCTATTGCCATCCGCAGGTGGCGAGCGTGGGTCTGACCGAGGCCAAGGCCAAGGAAAAGGGCTATGCCGTCAAGGTGGGCCGGTTCCCGTTCATCGGCAATGGCAAGGCGATTGCGCTGGGCGAGCCGGAGGGCATGATCAAGACGGTGTTCGATGCCAAGACCGGCGAGCTTTTGGGCGCGCATATGATCGGGGCCGAGGTCACGGAGTTGATCCAGGGCTATGTGGTGGGCCGCCAGTTGGAGACCACCGAAGAAGACCTGATGAACACGGTTTTCCCGCATCCCACGCTGAGCGAGATGATGCACGAAAGCGTGCTCGATGCCTATGATCGGGTGATCCACATCTGAGTTTTGGGCGCGCCCGGATCAGGGCGCGTCGTTGAAATGCCACCGCGCACGGCGGGGCACGCGCACCGCGAGCATGGGCTTGAGCAGGCCCATGCGAAAGCGGGTGAGGTCGAGCGCCTCGTGCACGCCCACGGTTTCTTCGCCATCCAGTCGCGTCTTGACCGCTGAGCGGCTGTAAAAGGGCGCATCAAGCATCGGTTTCACCTGATGCGGCTGGTATCCGGCATCGGCGCGGGTATCGCGGGCCACCTGCCAGAGACTGCGCCGCATCGCCACCTTGGGCGGGAGGGCGATGCCTTCGGCCCGGCCATCCGCGTCGAAATGCACCGCCGTTGCGAGCGATGAGCCATCCATCCGCACCGCGTCGTAAAAGCAGGTAGAGCCGCCCCGCACCGGATAGCGCCCCCAGGTCCAGTATTTAAAATCCTGTTCCAGAGCGCGGGTGCCGAAATTGGCGTCGAAATAGCCATGCCCCTGCCATTGCCAACCGGGCGCGTCCAGATCGACCTCGATGGTCGAGGTGGGGCCGAAGGGGCGCCAGATATGGGTCCCCTCGGGGGTGAGGGGCAATTCCACCTGCGTGAGCGCGCTGGGGGTCACGGTGATGCGCCCGCGCACGCGGGAAACGAGCGGGGGTGAAGAGATTTCGTTGATCTCGATGATCAGGCGATCCTCCTCCCACCGCATCGACGAGGGTCCGACGGTCAGGCAATCGCGGGTCTGGCGCAGGGCCGATGTGCCCCGGTCGGTCATGGTAAATCGCCCGCCGCGCCCATAGGTGGCGACGTTGAGGCAGACATGGTTGGCCGGATTGCGCCGCCCGGACCACGCATACCACGGCGAGAACACCGAGCCGATGAAGCCGATCACGCTGACCGCGCGCGTGCCATCATCGCTCAGGCCGTCGATATACCACCAGGCATAGCCATTTGAGGGCACGTCGAGATCGAAATTCGGTCGTTCAAGATCGCCTCTGCCGCGTGCCGGGCGGAGAGCGTGGCCATCGGCACCCCCGCCCCCGGATGGGCCCCGCCCCCCGCGAGATAGAGACCCCGGATCGGCGTGCGCGCCGTGGGCCGCTTGAGCCCCGCCGTCATGCCGTGCGGGCTCTGCCCGTAGAGCGATCCGAGAGAGGCGGGAAACATCCGGTCGAACCGCGCCGGTGTCGTCAGTGCCCCCGCGCCCGGCAAGGGATTGAAGCGCAGGCCAAAAGCCGCGAGGGTTTGAAAGGTCCGGGTGTGACATGAGGCGAAATCCTCGGCTGTTTGGGTGAGGCCATCAAGCGGTGGCGCGTTGAGAATGATCTCGAACCGCTCGCGATGGGGCGGGTGTTCGGGCAGGCCGCGATCCTGTGCGCAGACATAGATCGTGGGGTCGCGCGGGCAGCGCCCGGCCTTGAGATCGTCGAATTCGCTGCGGGCGTCGGCGGCAAAGAACACGTTGTGATGCGCAAGGTCGGGGCCAGAGGGGGTGGCGGCAAAGGCCCAGACCTGTGCCGAGAGGCTGCGCGGCAGTTTCATCGTCTGAGGGGCGACCGCAGTCGCGGCAGGCCCGAGCAAGCCCGAGGCAAGGGCGCGGGGATCACCGTTGAAGAGGATATGCTCTGCCGCAAGCCGGGTGCCATCGCCGAGGGTGACACCGCGCACCTGCGCACCCTCGGTCTCGATCCGCGAGACATGGGTGCCGTAATGGAAATGCGCACCCTTGGCGCTGGCAAGAGTTGCGAGGCTCTGTGCCAAGCGGTGCATGCCGCCGCGCACCACCCAGACGCCCGCCGCCTCGGCCTGCCAGATCAGCGACAGGAGCGCCGGCGACTGATAGGGCGAGCCGCCGACATAGGTGGCGTAGCGGCCAAAAAGCTGTCTGAGGCGGGGATCGTCGAACTGGCGCGCGAGGCTTTGTGCGAGGGTCGAAAGCGGCGCCATGGCGCGGATCAACGTGGGTTGCCGGGCAACAGTCGCGGCAAGGGCCAGAGAGGAGGGCGCGGCCGCCTGCATCATCGGGGCATCAAAACCCGCGAAGAGGTGGCGCGCGCGGGCGCAAAAGCGGGTGAATTGCCGGGCGGCACGGTCGCCCGCGAAATCATGGATCGCGGCGCGGCTCTGGGCTTCGTCGGCAAAGAGATCAAGGCGGCTGCCATCGGGCCAGAAATGGCGGGCGAGGATGTCTTGGGGCACGAGGTCGATGTGATCCTCAAGCCGCGCGCCGACGCTGGCAAAGAGCGCATCGAAGACGCCGCGCATCGTGAGCACGGTGGGTCCGGCATCGACCGGGCCTACGTCCGAGGGCAGGGCGCGCATCTTGCCACCGGGACCGGCGTGCCGTTCCAGCACCGTGACGGCGAGACCGGCATGGGCCAAGCGCAGCGCTGCGGCCAGCCCCGCGATTCCGGCGCCGACAATCACAACCCTGTCGCGCGTGTCCAGAGGGGGCATGTCCGATTTCATAACGCGATTGTTGACTCGTGCGGGCAATGTGTCCAGTATGATTTACACATATGGTGTCAGATTTATGAGACATTTTGCGAAAAGGAGCGGCCATGCCCATCGAGACCCGCATTGAGGCGGCCATTGCGCAGGCGATTGCGCGCGGCCAGGCGGGGCAGACCCCGGCGCGATTGGCGGATGCCCTCGATTATGCCACCAGCCCCGGTGGGGCACGGATTCGCCCGACGATTCTGATGTCTGTGGCGCTGGCCTGTGGCGATGACCGGCCGGAGTTGAGCGATGCCGCCGCCGCCGCGCTGGAGATCATGCATTGCGCGAGCCTCGTGCATGACGATCTGCCTTGTTTCGACGATGCCGATTTGCGGCGGGGCAAGCCCTCGGTGCATCGGGCCTATTCCGAGCCGATGGCGGTGCTGGCCGGTGATGCGCTGATCATCATGTCCTTTGAAATTCTGGCCCGTGTGGCGGATCGCGATGCGGCGCGCGCCAATGCGTTGATTCTGGCGCTGGCGCGGCGCAGCGGGATGCCGAATGGGATTTGTGCCGGCCAAGGCTGGGAGAGCGAGCCGACCGTTGATCTCGAGGCCTATCACCGCTCCAAGACCGGGGCGCTCTTTATCGCGGCTACGCAGATGGGGGCGATTGCGGCGGGGCACGAGCCCGAGCCGTGGTATGAGCTGGGCGCGCGGATCGGAGCGGCGTTTCAGGTGGCGGACGATCTGCGCGATGCGCTGCTCGATGCCGAGACATTGGGCAAGCCGGTGGGGCAGGATGATCTGCACGGGCGACCAAATGCGGTGGCAGAACTGGGCGTGACGGGGGCCGTGACGCGGCTCAAGGATATTCTGGCGGGGGCGATTTCGTCGATCCCGTCCTGCCCCGGCGAGGCGCGGCTGGCCAAGATGGTGCAGATGCAGGCCGAGCGGATCATCTCTGTGCTGCCTGCGCGCATGCGGGCCTGACATGGCCGTGGCGGGCGATGTGCCCGAACGCAGGGGGGCGCGGCGGGGCGGTTGGCTGACACGTCTGATCGCCAATCCAAGATTTCAGCAGTGGGCCAGCGGTTTTCCCCTGACGCGCGGTATTGCGCGGCGCGATGGGGCCGAGATTTTCGAAATTGTTCAAGGATTTGTGCAGTCGCAGGTGCTGTCGGCGCTGGTCGAGCTGGACCTCTTGCATCATCTGGCCGAAGGGCCGGAAACGGTGGGAGTTCTCGCCCGGCGTGCGGGTCTGACAGAGGATCGCATGGCGATTCTGCTTCAGGCGGGGGCAGCACTTGGCCTGCTGCGGCGGCGGCGCGACGGGCGCTTTGCGCTGGCGCGCAAGGGGGCGGCGATTCTGGGTGTGCCGGGGCTCGAGGCGATGATTCGCCATCACCGCGCCTTTTACGCCGACATGGCGGACCCGGTGGCGCTGTTGCGCGGGCAGGGCGAGACCGAACTGGCGCGATTCTGGCCCTATGTCTTTGGCGCGGCGGCGGAAATGGAGCCGGAGGTGGCGCGGCGGTATTCCGATCTCATGGCGCAATCGCAAGGGCTGGTGGCGCAGGATGTGCTGCGGATGGTGTCCTTTGCGGAGGCCCGCCATCTGCTCGATATCGGTGGCGGGAGTGGGGCATTTCTGGCAGCGGTTGCGGCACGTTACCCGGATTTGCGCCTGACGCTGTTTGATCTGCCCGAGGTTATTCCCTCTGGCCGTGCGCGGCTGTCAGAAGCGGGGCTGAGTGGGCGGTTGACACTTGTTCCGGGCTCTTTTCGCAGTGATCCGCTGCCGGAGGGGGCCGATACGATCTCGCTCATCCGGGTGCTTTATGACCATGACGACGCCACGGTGACGGCGCTTCTGGCCAAGGTCCATGCCGCCTTGCCCCCCGGTGGGCGGCTGATCGTGGCAGAGCCGATGGCCGGTGGCGCGCGGCCTGAACGCGCAGGCGATGTCTATTTTGCCTTTTATACCATGGCGATGGGCACCGGGCGCGCGCGCTCTGCGGCGCGCATTGCCGAGATGTGCCGCGCGGCGGGATTTGCCGATATCCGCATTCCCAATAGCCCACGCCCCTTCGTCACCAGCACCCTGAGCTGTGTAAGGAATGCATGACGAAAATAATTCTGACAGTGTAAAGAAAGATTGACACTTTAGTCTGTCCCGCTACACTTACAGGTAAGAGGATTCCAAAATCTGACAGTGTCAGACAGGGACAGGAGGCCACCATCGAAACCCGCGCCGTTCATCTCAGAGGTCCAGAAGACCTTTCGATTGACAGCCTGACGCTCAAGGCGCCGGGGGCCGGGGATCTGGTGGTTGATGTGACCCATTCGGGTATTTCCACCGGCACGGAAAAGCTGTTCTGGTCGGGGCAGATGCCTCCGTTCCCCGGTATGGGCTATCCGCTGGTGCCCGGTTACGAGGCCGCTGGAGAGGTGGTCGAGGCCGCCCCCGGCACAGGCTACAAGCCCGGCGATCATGTGTTCGTGCCCGGTGCCGATTGCTACGAGGGGGCCTTTGGTCTCTTTGGTGGTGCCTCGGCGCGGCTTGTGACCAAGGCGTCGCGGGTCTGCCGAATCGATGCGGGGTTCGGGGCCGAAGGCGCGCTCTTGGCGCTCGCGGCGACGGCGCGGCACGCGATGGCGGGTCTCGACAAGGCGGTGCCGGATCTTATCGTTGGACACGGCGTTCTGGGCCGGTTGCTGGCGCGGCTGA
>JBLRXE010000172.1:0-5536 GCA_047920895.1 Roseovarius sp. | reverse complement strand
GATCACCGGCAGGCCGCTATCGACCGACTGCGCCTTGAGACCCGCATCCACGATCGCCTTGTCGGCCTTGGCATGGCTCATCACGCTCGTGAGAATGAACAGCGCGTTCTCCCATTCCCCCTGGTCGATGCGGTTGCCCTCCTTGTCGAGGATACGCCCGTAATCGGCATCCATGAAGGCATAGGAGCCACACTGAAGCTCATTGTAGACCCCCGATGTGCCCTCGAAATAGTAGCTGCCAGTGCCGCCGCCGCCGACGATGTCGCACTCCAGCCCCTGCGCTTTCAGCGTATCAACGGCGTCCTTGACCTGTGCGACCGCCAGATCAATCTTGGCCTTGCGATCCTCATAGCTGTCCATATGCTGCATCGCGCCCTGATAGGCCTGAATGCCCGCGAATTTCAGCCCCGGTGCTGCATCAATCGCCTTGGCGATCTCCACTACGGCGGGGGTCGTGGTCACACCGCAGCGCCCGGCACCACAGTCAATTTCCACGAGACATTCGATCTCGGTGCCATGCTTGACAGCCGCTGCTGACAGGTCCGCCACATTGGCCACGTCATCGACACAGCAGATGGTGCGCGCGCCCAGCTTGGGCAGGCGCGCCAGACGGTCGATCTTGGCCGGGTCGCGTACCTGGTTGGACACAAGCACATCCTTGATGCCGCCGCGCGCGAACACTTCCGCCTCGCTGACCTTCTGGCAGCAGACACCGCAGGCGCCGCCAAGGCTTTCCTGCAACTTGGCCACATCGACCGATTTATGCATCTTGCCGTGGACGCGGTGACGCACACCGTGATCCTTGGCCCAGTCGCCCATCTTCTTGATATTGCGCTCCAGGGCGTCAAGATCGAGGATCAGGCACGGCGTCTGGATGTCGGATTCATCCATGCCGGGCAGGGCGGGAATGTCATAGCCCACCTCGTAGGCGTCGAGATTGATCGTGTCTTTCATCGGAGTTCCTCCCGGATTGCGGATTGTCAGTTGCGGCGCGCGGGGATCGCACGCCAAAGGGAATTGGTCACTTGATCCAGGGCAGCGTGTCGAGATCGACATTGCCACCCGTGATTATCACACCCACGCGCTTGCCTGCAAAAACCTCGCGATTCTTGAGGATGGTGGCCAGCGGCACGGCACAGCTTGCCTCGATCACGATCTTCATCCGCTGCCAGGTGAGCTTCATAGCGTCGATGATCTCCTCCTCGCTGGCGGTCAGGATGTCGGTGACGTTATGGCTCACGAAATGCCAGGTGTTTTCCTTGAGCGGCACCTTGAGCCCGTCGGCCACCGTTACCGGCGCGTCGTCGGCGATGATATGGCCCGCGCGGAACGACCGCGCCGCATCGTCGGCCTGCTCCGGCTCGGCGGCATAGATCTTCATCCCCGGCGCGAGGTTCGACAGCGTGAGGCATGTGCCCGAGACCATGCCGCCGCCGCCGATGGGGGCGATCACCGCCTCCAGCCCCTCGACCTGCTCGATCAGTTCCGCAGAGCAGGTGGCCTGCCCGGCAATGACGCGCAGGTCGTTATAGGGATGCACGAATTCCGCGCCGGTTTCGGCCTGCACCTTGGCGAAAACCTCTTCGCGGCTGGTGGTCGAGGGCTCGCATTCGGTGATGATGCCGCCATAGCCGCGCACCGCGTCCTTTTTCGCCTGCGGCGCGGTGCGCGGCATGACGACATGACAGGGGATTCCCCGCCGCCCGGCGGCATAGCTCAGCGACAGCGCATGATTGCCAGAGCTGTGCGTCGCCACGCCCATCCTGGCCATCTCATCGGTCAGACCAAAGACCGCATTCGACGCGCCGCGCACCTTGAACGCACCTGCCTTTTGAAAGTTCTCGCATTTGAAAAACAACTCGGCCCCGGTCAGGTTGTTGAGATAGGACGAGGTCAGCACAGGTGTGCGGTGGATATAGGGTTTGATCCGCTCATGCGCGGCGCGCATGTCGTCGATCGTCAGATCGCTTGCGGTGCGTTGATCCAGCATGTCTTTTCCTTTCACGCGGCTTTTTCTGCCAGAACGGGCTTGGCGGTCGATCGGTAGTATTCCTGCGCCGCACTCACGCCAGACCCCAGCTTGATCGGGTAATTCAGATCCGCCATCGCCATTTCCAGCGTCGCCAGACCCGAGAGCATCATCGACTCGGTCAGGCTCCCCAGATGGCCGATGCGAAAGGCGCGACCGTTCATTTCGCCCAAGCCAACCCCAAAGCTCATGCCATAGGTGCCAAAGACACGCTCTGTCAGGCGGTTGCTGTCAAAGCCTTCGGGCACGAAAACCGCGCTGACCGTGTCCGAATACAGATCTGGCGTCTGCGCCACCAGTTTCAAGCCCCAGGCCGCAACCGCACGGCGCACCCCCTCTGCGATCCGGTTATGACGGGCATAGACATTGTCCAACCCTTCCTCGAACAGCATGGTCAGGCTCTCGGCCATGCCGTAGATCAGTTGCAGCGGCGGGGTATAGGGGAATCCACCCTTGGCATTCGCGCCCATCATATCACGGAAATCAAAGAAGGTGCGCGGCAATTTCGCGGTTTCCATCATCGCCAGCGCCTTGGGGCTGACGGCAAGGATGGCCATGCCGGTGTTGAGCATGAAACCCTTTTGCGAACCGGAGACGGCAATATCGACGCCCCAGCCATCCATCTCAAAGGGCATCGAGCCCAGGGAACTGACGCAATCGACCATGAGAAGCGCGGAGTGTTTCGCGGCCTTCATCGCACCGCGCACGGCAGCAATGTCGGACCGGACGCCGGTGGCGGTCTCGTTATGGGTGACGAGAACGGCCTTGATGCTGTGATCCGTGTCGGCGCTCAGCGCCTCTTGGAAACGATCGGCGGGCGCGCCGCTGCCCCAGGAACATTCAATGATCTGGACGTCAAGCCCATGCCGCTGGCACATGTCGATCCAGCGATGGCTGAACATGCCATAGCGCGCTACCAGAACCCTATCGCCGGGCGACAGCGTGTTGGTGATTGCCGCCTCCCAGCCGCCGGTGCCCGAGGCGGGAAAGGTGATGATCTCGCCCTTGGTGGTGCCGAACACGGTCTTGCAGCCCTTGAGAACCGGGTTGAGCGTGTTGACGAACGCGGGCGAGCGGTGATCCTGCGTCTGCACCTGCATGGCACG
Organism: Roseovarius sp.; assembly: GCA_047920895.1. Taxonomy (GTDB): domain Bacteria; phylum Pseudomonadota; class Alphaproteobacteria; order Rhodobacterales; family Rhodobacteraceae; genus Roseovarius. The sequence continues at coordinate 2,401 of JBLRXE010000172.1, read as the reverse complement.
ACGGAGCCGGTCGGGAATATTCGTGGGGCCGGGGATGAAAACCGGGTTCTGATCTGACATTGCGCCATCCTCCTCTGAGATATTGGCATTATGGCGCAGCACGGGCCGTTATGCAATTTTCTTGAAAAACATTTTCATTTTAATAACTAAATATTCAACTACATGTTTTTATTTGATTTTAATTTTTTCATATCTATTTTAAGTAATGGTATAAAAATATTTTTTATTCTGTATACAATCGCCCACAGACACAGCCAGCAAGGGACTCACCTCCATGACCCAGGCCAAACGCCCCCGCGGTCGCCCGAAATCGCAATTCGCTGACAGCAGCGCAGGCACCATGCAGGCGCTGGATCGGGCGCTGTCGGTTCTGACTGCCGTGGCGCGACAAGAGGGGGTGAACCTGACCGATCTGTCGCTCAGTCTTGGCGTCCCCACCGCAACGACGCACCGTATCCTGACCACCCTGCAAAAGCGCGATTTCGTGCGGTTCGACGAAGAGCGGCAGGATTGGACCATCGGGATCGAGGCCTATCGCACCGGGGTGGCCTATCTCAAACGCACCAATCTGGCCGATGCGGGCCGCCCGGTCATGCGCCGGTTGATGGAGCAGACCGGCGAGACCGCCAATCTCGCGGTGCCGGACGGGGCCGAAGTGGTCTTTATCGGTCAGGTCGAGACACAGAACCCGATCCGCGCGTTCTTTCCGCCCGGATCACGCACGCCGATGCACGCCTCTGGCACCGGCAAGGCGATTCTGGCGGCGCTGCCCGAGGATCGACTGATGGTGCTGCTCAAGGGGGCGGGGCTCAAGGGGTTCACCGAAGACACGTTGATCACCCCCCGCGCGCTCTTTGACGATCTGGCGGAAACCCGCACGCGCGGCTGGTCCTTTGACCGCAACGAGCGGTATGACGGCATGTCCTGCATCGGGGCCGCGATTTTCAATGATCGTGGAGAGCCCTGCGCCGGTGTGTCGATCTCTGGCCCCAGCAGCCGGTTTCGCGATGCGCAAATTTCCGAGTTTGGCGCGGCTGTGGCACAGGCGGCGGCACAGATCACCCATCTCATTGCGGGCAAGGGCGTGGCTATTTCTGAAACAACCGGGTCGCGTTGAAAAGCGCGTCCAACTGTTCATAGCGCTCGCGGGTGGCGGGCCAGCGTTCTTCTTGCACCGCCGCGATCAACGCCTCAAGAAGCATCATGGTCGAGATATTGGAATCCCACGCAGAGGGGATTTCGACCCAGCAATTGAATGTATGGGTGGCAAGGTCCGAGATCGGACTCATCCATTGATCGGTAATGAGCACCACGCGCACGCCGCGCGCCGTGGCGATTTCGGCCAACCGCATCAGGCTGGTTTCATAACGGCGGATGTCGAACATCAGCAAGGTATCGCCCTCGACCATGTCCAGCACATAATGCGGCCATGTGGCCGAGGATGATGTCATATGCGTGACTCGCCCACGCACCGCCTGAAAATGGGTAAAGGCATAATCGGCCAGTGCCCGCGTGATTCGCCCTCCCACCAGATAGAGCCGCCCGTCGGTATCGGCCAGGAGACGCGCCGCCGCATCAAAGCGGGCGCTGTCGATATTGGCAAAGGTCTGTTCGATATTCTGCGTCACCGCCTGCGCAAAGCGATTGAGCGAATGGGTGGCCGGCGCCTCTGACGCCCAATTGGCCCGCCGCTGCGTGGGGCCGGACACCTTGGCCTCCAACTCTTTCAACAACGCCTGATGAAATTGCGGATAGCCCTTGAATCCCAGCTTTTGCACCATGCGCGCAATAGTTGGCGTCGAGACGCCCGCATTCGCCGCGACGATGGTGATCGAGGCCAGCCCCGCTGCCGGATAACTGTCCAGAAGGGCCTGCGCGAATTTGCGCTCGGATTGGGTGAGGGCGCTGTAATGCTCGCGGATCAGGTCGCGCACTGTCGGTGGGGGCTTGGTCACATCGCGGCTCCTGAACGGGTGCTGTCGAAACAGGCAGGTGGCGCAGCAATCGTCCGGCACCCACTGGAAATATATTGACACAAATTTCTCAATGTGGAAACATTTTTACAAATGCTGCAGGGGGGCGCATGGCCAGCGATCTGAACAGGGATGATTCCAACGTGGTCGAGGTGATCGGCGCGCAGGCCAGCGGCCCGGCGCTCATCCTGTGCGAACATGCCTCCAATCATATCCCGGCACAGTATCGCGGCCTCGGGCTGAGCGCCGAGGCACAAGACAGCCATGCCGCCTGGGACCCCGGTGCGCGGGCGGTGGCGCTGGCTTTGGCCAGGACGCTGAATGCGCCGATGGTGGCCGCCAGGGTGTCGCGCCTTGTCTATGACTGCAACCGCCCCCCCGAGGCGGCAAGTGCCATGCCGGACCGCTCCGAGGTGATCGAGGTGCCG
>JBLRXE010000171.1:0-5604 GCA_047920895.1 Roseovarius sp. | reverse complement strand
GTGAAGTTCATGCAGTTTCATGTCGCTATCTCCTTGCCGGATGCGACCCCCAGCGACGGGAGCGGCCGAACGCGGCATGTTTGGTTTGAGTCGGACCCCAAGACGGGGCCACCGGGGGCGTATAGACGCAAGGCCCCTCGGGATCAAGGGCGGAGTTGTCAGCCCGCAGGCGGGTTGTGCCATGTCGTAGGCGCAAAGGGACGCCTCAGCGCGCGCTCGACAAGATCGAGCCGGTCCTGTCCATAGAAGGGATCCCCGCCCACGATGTAGGTGGGTGAGCCAAAGATATTCTGCGCAATGGCCTCTGTTGTATTGCGTCGGTAAAGTGTCTGTATGGCGTCGGTAAGCGCGGCGCTCAGGATCGCGTCCGCATCAAGGCCGCAGCCCGCGATCAGAGGCGCCAGAGTTGCGGCATCGTTAATGTCGGCATCATCGCGCCAATGCGCCCCAAGGATGGCATGGGCCAGCGCATCAGCCCCCGCGCCTGACTCTGGCTCCGCCTCTTGCGCGGCGATGATCGCACCGCTGGCAAGGGCGAGCGGATTGTCGTGGTAGGTCGGGCGGTGCGGGATCACCGCCACCCCGCGAAACTCGGCCCAATGCTCGATGTCGCGGCCAAAGAAATAATCCTCATGCGCCTGGGTGCGCCCGGCAAAGGGCAACCCGCCCGCCGCCTCGACAACTGGCGACAGTTCGATGGGTTTGTGAACGAGACACGCGCCGCTCTGGGTGCAAATCTCCATCAGCCGTGCGGAACCGAGCCAGGCAAAGGCGGAATGGGCGGAGTAGATATAGGTGATCTGTTTCATGCCGTGACTGTAACCGCCCAGAGCCCTTCGCGTCATCACAAGCTTGTGTGTCTGGACATGCGGCGAGAGCGCGATAGGCTCAAGGTCTGATCCTATGACCGGAGGCCACTGATGCGCGCGATTGCCCTCTGTCTTGCCCTGACCGCCCTGCCCGGCCCTGCGCCACAGGCGGCATCGGGATGCGCCGCCGATGCAATGCTGGTGTTCGACGGGTCGGGGTCTATGGCGGAGGTCGGGCATGATCCAACCGCCGCCACGCGAATCAGCGACGCGCGCGCGGCATTGCGGCGGGTGATGCCCGAGGTTGCGCCCTATCGGCGGATCGGCCTGTTGAGCTATGGCGCGGGGGGCAGTCATCCCTGTTCCGGGATCACGCGGCACTTTGACCCCATGCCCGACGCGGCGGCTGCGGTAGTGGCAGGAATCGAGACTTTGACACCCGGCGGTCTCACCCCGATTGCCGCCTCGGTCGCGGCGGCGGCGGAGGTGCTGGATTATCGCGCGCAGCCAGGAATCGTTGTCTTGGTCACAGATGGCAACGAAACCTGCGGCGGCACGCCCTGCGCCTTGGGCGCGGCGCTCGCGGCAGAGGCGCGCGCCCTTACGGTGCATGTGATCGGATTTCGCGTGGTGCATGACCCGTTTTCATGGAACAGCCCCGAGGCACAGGGCTATGACGGGCAGACGGTGGCGAAATGTCTCGCGGATGCGACGGGGGGCTTGTTCGTCTCGACCGAAACGGTCGAGGAATTGGCCGCCGCTCTGCGCGAAACGCTGGGCTGTCCGCTGATTGGCAGGCTGCAGGCGGTTGCCCCGCCGCGCGGGCGGGGCTGAGGTATCAGGCCGTAAGACCCTCTGGCTCTGCCAGACCATTGGCGCGGCAGCAGGCGGTCAGGGTATTGGCCAAGAGACACGCGATGGTCATCGGCCCGACACCGCCCGGAACGGGCGTAATGGCCCCGGCGACGGCGGCAGCAGAGGCGTAATCGACATCGCCCACCAGCACGGTCTTGCCATCCCGTTCGATCCGGTTGATGCCCACGTCGATCACGGTGGCACCCGGTTTGATCCAGTCGCCCGGCACCATTTCGGGGCGGCCCACGGCGGCCACGACGATATCGGCGCGGCGACAGACATCGGGCAGATCCCTGGTGCGGCTGTGCGCGATGGTCACGGTGCAGCTATCGCCCAAGAGAAGCTGCGCCATGGGTTTGCCAACGATGTTCGAACGTCCAAGCACAACCGCATCCATACCCGCGAGCGATCCGTGATGATCGCGCAGCATCATCAGGCAACCAAGGGGCGTGCAAGGCACCATCGATTTCTGACCCGTGCCCAGAAGACCCACGTTGGAGATGTGAAAGCCGTCCACATCCTTGGCCGGGTCAATGGAATTGATCACCAGATCGGAATCGAGATGTTTCGGCAACGGCAATTGCACGAGGATGCCATGCACGCTGGCGTCGGTATTGAGCCGGTCGATCAGCGCCAGAAGATCGGCCTCGGAGGTCTCTGCATCAAGCTTGTGCTCGTAAGAGTTCATGCCGACTTCGACGGTCTGCTTGCCCTTGGAGCGGACATAGACCTGACTGGCCGGGTCTTCGCCCACCAGCACCACCGCGAGGCCCGGCGTGATGCCGTTTTCCTCTTTCAGACGCGTCACATGCGACGCCACCTTGGCCCGCACCTCTGCGGCAAAGGCCTTGCCGTCGATCACTTTAGCCGTCATTCCCAGCCCTTTCATCGTTCCTAGAATATTCCACGCATAACGCGTAGCGCCGCCCGAGGCACTATACCCCGGGCGGCGCTGTTGGGTTTGGCTTAGAACAGACCTTCGATCTGGCCGTCATCATTGAGACGGATCGTCTCGGCGGCGGGTTTGCTGGGCAGGCCCGGCATGGTCATGATCTCGCCGCAGACCACGACGACAAAGCCAGCCCCGGCCGAGAGGCGCACTTCGCGGACCGGCACGGAATGGCCAGTGGGCGCGCCGCGACGGTTCGGGTCGGTGGTAAAGCTGTACTGCGTCTTGGCCATGCAAACCGGCAGATGGCCATAGCCCTGCGCTTCCCATTCCTTGAGCTGGCTGCGGATCTTTTGATCGGCCAGCACCTCGTCGGCGCGGTAGATGCGCTTGGCGATGGTCTCGATCTTTTGGAAGAGCGGCATTTCGTCAGGATAGAGCGGCGCAAAGTCGGCTTTGCCGGACTCGGCCAGTTCGACGACCTTGCGGGCCAGCGGCTCGGACCCTTCAGAGCCCAGTTCCCAGTGACGCGACAGCACCGCCTCGGCGCCGTGGCCTGCGACATACTCTTTCACTGCGGCAACCTCGGCCTCGGTATCGGTGACGAAATGGTTGATCGCCACAACCACCGGAACACCGAAGGATTTGACGTTCTCGATATGACGCCCGAGGTTGGGGCAACCGGCCTTGACCGCCTCGACATTCTCGGCGCCCAGTTCGGCCTTGGCCACGCCGCCGTTCATCTTCATCGCGCGCACCGTGGCCACGATCACCACGCAATCGGGGGCAAGACCCGCCTTGCGACACTTGATGTTCATGAATTTTTCAGCGCCAAGGTCGGCGCCAAAGCCCGCTTCGGTCACAACATAATCGCTGATCTTGAGCGCGGTGGTGGTGGCGATGACCGAGTTGCAGCCATGCGCGATATTGGCAAAGGGGCCACCATGCACGAAGGCCGGGTTGTTTTCCAGCGTCTGCACGAGGTTGGGCTGCATCGCGTCCTTGAGCAGAACGGTCATCGCGCCTTCGGCCTTGATGTCACGGCAGAACACCGGGCTGCGATCGCGGCGATAGGCCACGATCATCGAGCCTAGGCGATCTTCGAGGTCCTTGAGGTTCTTGGACAGGCAGAGGATTGCCATGACCTCGGAGGCGACCGTGATGTCAAAGCCATCCTCACGGGCGAAACCGTTGGACACGCCGCCCAGCGACGAGGTGATCTGACGCAGCGAGCGGTCGTTCATGTCGACCACGCGACGCCAGACAACGCGGCGGGTGTCGATATTCTGCTCATTGCCCCAGTAGATGTGGTTGTCGAGCATGGCGCTGAGCAGGCTGTGCGCGCTGGTGATGGCGTGGAAATCGCCGGTGAAATGCAGGTTCATGTCCTCCATCGGGACAACCTGCGCATAGCCGCCACCGGCCGCGCCACCCTTCATCCCGAAGTTCGGCCCGAGCGAGGCCTCGCGGATGCAGACGGTGGCCTTCTTGCCGATGCGGTTCAGACCGTCGCCGAGGCCCACGGTGGTCGTGGTCTTGCCCTCGCCTGCCGGGGTCGGGTTGATTGCGGTCACGAGAATCAGCTTGCCGTTCTTGTTGCCCTGAACGGAGTCGATGAATTTCTGGCTGACCTTGGCCTTGTCATGGCCGTAGGGCAAAAGATCTTCGTTCGAGATGCCCCGCTTGGCGCCGATCTCTTGAATCGGTCGCTTCTTGGCCTCCCGCGCAATCTCGATGTCGCTCTTGTAACCCATAGTCGTTTCCTTCCCTCGTCTGTTGGGCGTGATCTGACTACGGTGATAGCCAATTCCCGGCATCCCACAGCATGCGAATCCGACACATGGGCCTGTGGTTGCGGCGGATCACCGCAGACGGTGTCGGATCGGAAACCTCAAGAGCGGGTCAGAGCAGCGTGCCGCGCGCGCGGGAGAGTTCGGACCAGACCGGCTGATCGGGGATATGCAGGCGCAGCATCTGGCCAAGGGCAAGGCGCCCCTCGCGCTCGACCCAGGCCGTGACCCCGCGCCGCCCGACGGCCGCGCGCTTGAACTTCGCACCAAATCCGGGGGCGTGGGTCTCGATCACTTTGGCCGGCAAGTGGCAGGGACGGTTTTCCATATCCACAACCAGCGTCACCCCATCCGGCCCTTGCAGGCGCGAGGAGGGCGGCAGGTGGCTGAGGTCGGGGATGCCCGCGATCACCAGCGAGGCACCAAGCCAAGCGGGATCAAGCCGCGCGATACCCATGGCGGCGGCGAGAGCCGCCATATCCTCGGCTGAGAGCAGCGAAAATTGCCGCGCATTGCGGATTTCGGTGCCTTTTGGGTGTTGGGAAACCACGCGACTACAGGAGGGCCGGGTGAGGCCTGCATGTTCTTCGCCCGCAACCCCGGCGAAGGTGACATCCACGGCATCAAGCGACTCGGCCTCTAGCGTCTGGTCGCGTTGCGCCACACGGCCCAGCCATGTGATCCGGCCATGATACTCGGTTGGCATCAATGCGGGCATTCGCAGGCACCCATTTCTTCTTGGTGAAAAATACTCGCCCCGCAGGGCCGCTCAAAGTTCGGCTCAGACCGTGACGGTAAAGAACATGCGGCGAAAGGGAAAAAGCACGGTGCCATCGGCACGCACGGGATAGGCGCTGTGCATCACCTCTTCGTAGCGGCGGATCAGGTCGGCCTTTTCTTCCGGATCGAGGGCGGCCAGAACCGGGCGGGCATAGGTGCTTTCGGTGTAGCGGCGCACGGGATGGCTGCCGGATTCGGCGGTCAGGCGTTGGTAGTAATCGGTTTCCCAGAGGCGGAATTGGCCCAGAGGGGCCAGAAGCTCCTCGTATTTGATCGGGGACATGACACCGGGGGTGCCCATCTTTTCAACGCGTCCGGCAAAGAGTTCCTCTGCCAGCGAGAGCCAGACACGGTGCGAGGGCGCCTTGTTCTGATGCGGCATCTGCACCGCCAGCGTGCCGCCCTTGCCCAGCATACGGACCAGCCGGGGCATCAGCGCCTCGTGGTTGCCGACCCAGTGCAGAGCGGCGTTGGAATAGAT
>JBLRXE010000170.1:0-5617 GCA_047920895.1 Roseovarius sp. | reverse complement strand
GGCCTCTTCCTCGACCTCGAGATCGCTGTCGCGCAGCACGCGAAACGCGCAATGGCTCTTGTAGCGATAGCCCGGAAAGAGGCTGTGCAGATGCAGCAAGAGCAGCTCTTCCAGCGGCAAGAAGCGATGGGTGCCCTCGGGGCCGGGCAGGGGGATGAAGCGCGCGATCTGCTGCGGAATGGGCAAGAGCGCCTGAAGTGGGCGCTTGTCCGCCTTGCGCTCAAGCTGAAGTGCCAGACTGTAGCCAAGGTTGGGGATGAAGGGAAAGGGATGCGCGGGGTCGATCGCCAAGGGCGAGAGCACCGGAAAGGTCTTGTTGAGAAAGATATCCGCCAGATAATCCCGGTCTGCGTCCTCGACAGATCTGTGATCGAGGATCGAGATATTCTCGGCCTCAAGCTCGCGGCGCAGGGTATTGTAGGTCTCTTGCTGAGAGGCCAGCAGTTTGCGGGCATTCTCGTTGATCAGCACAAGCTGCTCTGCCGGGGACAGGCCATCCGCCGCCGGGGTCGTATTGCCCGCCTGCGCCAGTTCCCGCAGGCCCGCGACGCGCACGTTGTAGAATTCATCCAGATTGGTGGCCGAAATCGAGAGGAATCGCAGCCGCTCCAGCAGCGGCACTCGGGCATTCTGCGCCTCTTCCAGCACACGCCAGTTGAACCCCAGCCAGCTGAGTTCACGGTTGAAGAACCGCCCCGGCCCGGTAAGGTCCAGATCAGGCAGTTCGACAGGTTCGGGGGCGGGATGTTTCAGAAAGTCTGCTTGGGTCATGGGGGCCTTATGGCGCTGACATGTAACGGAACGGTGACGTAGCGTGGCGCTATTGCGCCATTTTGTCCAGCACTTGCGCAGTGAGGGCGCGGGTGATTGGGCGGCCTTCAGCGAGGGCCGTGGCGTCGAGTGCTGCAACCACCGCTTGGGCGGCGTGAAAGGAGCGGTCCATGCGCCGCGCGAGATAGGGGATCGTGTCCGGGCTTGGGGCAATCTGGCAGTCGGCAAAGAGCTTGGTCAGCACGGCGGCAAGAAGCGTATCATCGGGCGCGCGCAACTGGGTCAGCATCGTGCCCTGCATGCGGCTTTGCAGGTCGGGCAGCGTAAACGGCCAGAGGTTCGGCGGGCGTTCGCCGGTGAGCAGAAGCGCGTGCCCTTCGGCCAGCACAAGATTGTGCAGATGAAAGAGCGCCTCTTCGGCGGGGCGGTGCCCGGCCACCTGATCGGCATCCTCGACTGCGACCGGACCGCCTGCGAGCTGGGGAATATCGCCATGGCATAGATCCTTGGCTGCGACGATTCTGGCGCCCGACAGGGTCGCCCAGACATGCGCCAGATGGGTCTTGCCCGCGCCCCTTGGCCCCGCAAGGATCAGCTTGCGTCCAGGCCAGCCCTGCCAGCCCTCGATCATCGCCACGGCCTCGGCATTGGCGGGTGAGACAAAGAAATCCTCGCGCCCCAATGCGGGGCGCACTGGTAGATCAAAGCTGAGTTGGCGTGGTGTCATTCCGGGTCAAGGCTTTCCAGCCCACGATAGAGGCGGCTGTCTCGGTAGCGTTCGAGGGCAAAGCGCGCGATTACCCCCAGAGACGCCGCTACCGGCACTGCCACCAGCATGCCGACAAACCCAAAGAGCGCGCCAAAGGCCGAGAGCGCGAAAATGAGCCAGACCGGATGCAGGCCCACCGAAGACCCCACCAGCTTGGGCGTCAGGAAATTGCCCTCGATCACCTGACCGGACACAAACACGGCGGCCACCAGTCCGACGCTGAGCAAATCGCCCCAAAACTGGAACAGCGCCAACCCGACGGCCAGAACGCCGCCGACGACAGAGCCGACATAGGGGATAAAAGTGATGAGCCCGGCAATGGCCCCCACCACAAGACCGAATTGCAGCCCCACCAGCATTAGAGCGACCGCATAATAGGTTCCGAGGATCAGGCACACCGTGCCCATCCCCCGGATGAAACTGGCCAGCGTATTGTCGATCTGTCCCGCAAGGCGGCGGATCACGGGGGCGTGGTCGCGCGGCAGGAGGTGGTCGATCTCTGACATCATGTGGTCCCAATCATAAAGCAGATAGACCGCGACCACGGGAGTAATAACAAGCAAAATCAATATATTGAACATGGATGCTGCGGAGCTGAGCAAGGTTTCCAGCAATTTCACGCCGCGTTCGCGAATGGTTTCGCCCAACGACAGCAGCGTCTTGTTCAGCGCCGAATCGGGCTCGAACAGCGCGGGGAAATGAGTGCTGAGAAATCCGTGCAGGTCGCGCGCCAGTTCGGGCGCGACATTGAACAGCGCCACCGCCTGATTGACGAGGCTGGGAACAATCAACAGAACGATAACGACAAAGGCGACAAGTGCGATCAATGTGATGACCACGACCGATGCCGCGCGGCTGAGGCCCAATCGCTCTAGTCGGTCGGCCACAGGGTCGAGGAAATATGCAATCGCACCGCCCAACACGAAGGGCAGGATCACATCCCCCAGAAACCAAAGCAGCACGAAGCAAATAGCCGTGACCGCGCCCCAGTATTTCAATTGTTCCCTGACCGGGAGCGCCATGCTTCGCCTCCTGCTACGCGCCCTATCTCATGGTTTGGGCGTTTGGTTTCAAGGGGAAAGGCGAATACGAAGCGCCGCGCCCGCACAGGGCGCGACGCTCATCTGTTGAAGTTTGCAGTCAAACTCCTGTCGGGCCAGGTGTGCGTTCAGGCGAGAACGATATTCGACGCCGATTCACGCCCGTCGCGGCCTGCTTCGATGTCGAACTTGACCTTTTGATTGTCGGCAAGCCCGGTCAGGCCCGCACGCTCAACTGCGCTGATGTGAACGAACACATCCTTGCCGCCGCCATCGGGCGCGATAAAGCCGAAGCCTTTGGTGGCATTGAACCATTTCACGGTGCCAGTCGCCATCTTACTGATTCCTTTTGTTATTGTTGCCCGCGTTACTGCGGCAACCCGGCAAGGTCATACAAGATCGAGTGACTGAGCCGGACAGGACAGATGGTCGATAGTGGTAACTTCGCACGGGAAATATGCCGATTCCCGGTGCGAAAATCAAGATTACAGAACCGTCACAACCGTGCCGATGGGCACGCGCTCATAAAGATCCTGCACATGCTCGTTGATCATCCGGATGCAGCCGTTGGAGACCGAGCGCCCGATGGATTGTGGCTCGGTCGTGCCATGGATGCGGTAATAGGTGTCGCGCCCGTTCTGAAAGAGGTAGAGCGCGCGGGACCCAAGCGGGTTGTCGGCGCCGCCGGGCTGTACATAGTCATTGCCCTTGAAACGTCCATAGGCGCGCGGATCGCGCTCGATCATCTCGTTGGTCGGGCGCCATGTTGGCCACTTCTTCTTGACGTCGATGGTGGCCGTGCCGGTGAATTCCAGCCCTGCCTTGCCCACGCCCACGCCATAGCGGCGTGCGCGGCCCGGTTCGGTCACAAAATAGAGAAAATGCGCGCGCGGCAGCACGATCAACTGACCGGGTTGATAGACAGGGTCGAATGAAACTTCTTGCGGCATGAATCTGGGATCAAGCTCAAAAGCATTGGCAAGGGATGCTGTGCCCAATGCGGAGAGGCCAGTGGCCATGAATGTGCGGCGATGGATCATCGGGAACCTCCTGAACTATGGACTCGCTTATAGGACGGGTCATGGCGGTGTTAGAAATCAAAATACGGTCACGGGCTGCGTTCTGACCGGAACTGTGGCGATCCGGTCGCGGGAGCATCTTATATCGCGGCCCAATCGGTAAAGCGAAAAGGGAACGGGCGGCGATGGATGGGCACGCGGGGGTGCAGCGGCGGGTATTTACGGCGGGTCATGTCGGCCTCCTGTGGTTGCTCTCCCAACGACGTGGGGGCGGGGCCGGTCACAGGCCAGAGGCAATGAAGGAAACGTGATCCTCAGTGACCCGCTATGGTGACAGCCCCAGCCTGCGTTCCCGGCGGATCACTGCGAGGATGGTTACAATCGCCGCAAGTGCCGTCGAGAGCATGATCCACAGGAGCGCAAGGGCGCCGCTTCCGGGTGTCAGCAGCATCCCGGCAAGCGCCGAGAGGCCCGCGCCGATGCCGATCATCAGCGCGCCGGACAGCCCGCTTGCGGTGCCCGCGAGGTCAGGGCGGATCGACAGCGCGCCAGCGGTGGCATTCGGGATCACCATGCCATTGCCCAGGCCCATGAAGGTCATCAGTCCAAAGAAGGTAAGCGGTGTGCCCATGTCCACAAGAAAGAGCGTGAGATTGAGTGCGATGCCACCTGCGTTGAAAAGCGTGCCCCAGAGCACCATGCGGTTGACGCCGATGCGCGTCGAGAACCGCCCCGAGGCGAAATTACCAAGGAAATAGCCGATCGCCGGGGCGCCGAACAGCAGACCAAGCGTCGAAGGCGGCAGGCCGAACACCCGATCCCCCACGAAGGGCGCTCCGCCGAGATAGGCAAAGAACGCGCCCGAACTCAACCCCGCCGCAAGCGCATAGCCCCAGAACCGGCGCGAGGTCAGCAACGCGGGATAGTCGCGGAACTGCTGGATCAGGGTCCGGCCTGTGAGGGGTGCGGTCTCGCCCAGGTCACGCCAGCAGACCACGAAGAGCGCTGCCCCCAGCACGAAGAGCGCCCAGAAGTTCGCTTGCCAGCCAAAGGCCTCGTCCAGAAGTCCGCCAAAGGCCGGGCCGATCATCGGCACCACCGCCATGCCCATGGTCACATAACCGATCATCGAGGCGGCGCGGTCTTGGGGCACCATGTCGCGCACGATGGCGCGCGACAGGACCATGGCGACCACGATGCTGGCCTGCACCATGCGAAAGGTGAGAAAGATCGTGATATTGGGGGCAAAGATGCAGCCCAGGGTGGCCACGAGAAAGAGGCCAAGACCCCACAGAATGACGGGCCGCCGCCCCCAGCGATCCGAGATCGGCCCCATCAGCAGTTGCAGCCCGGCATTGACCCCGAGATAAAGCGCAACGGAGAGTTGTATCAGGCTGTATTCGGTGTTGAAATGTGCGGTCATCCCCGGCAGGCTGGGCAGGAAGATGTTCATCGCAAGCGCCGACAAGCCCGCCAACAGGATAAGCGTTGAAATATGTGGCGGGGTGGAGTGGTCGAGATACTTGGATGTCTGTGCGCGGGTCATGGGTCATGGCTAGGAGTGGCCTGAGGGGAAGTCCATCGGGCGTGGACATATTTTGCAATTTTACAGATTTGCGAAATATAATTTGCGATGATTTGCAAATTTGCCTGATTCTGCTTTGCGCTCTGCCCTGCAAACCCTATGCTACGCGTGACATCGCAAGGGGAGTGCCATGAAAGACATCCTTCAGGAATTGGAGAGCCGCCGCGCCGAGGCCCGCAAGGGCGGTGGAGAACGCCGGATTGACGCGCAGCATGCCAAGGGCAAGCTGACCGCGCGCGAGCGCATCGAGCTGTTGCTCGACGAGGGCAGCTTTGAAGAGTTCGACATGTTCAAGGCGCATCGCTGCACCGATTTCGGGATGGAGAAAGAGCGGCCCTATGGTGATGGTGTCGTCACCGGCTGGGGCACGGTCAACGGTCGGCTGGTCTACGTCTTCAGCCAGGACTTCACCGTCTTCGGCGGGTCGCTGTCG
>JBLRXE010000169.1:0-5631 GCA_047920895.1 Roseovarius sp. | reverse complement strand
GGCGCAGCCATTCGAGCTCGCGGTGGCGGCTCGCGCAGAAGCCGCCGATGCCGGCGAGGCTCTTGGAGAAGGTGCCGGTGATGAAATCCACCTGATCGAGGATCCCCGCCTCTTCGCACAGGCCCAAACCACGCGCGCCATAGACGCCAAAGGAATGTGCCTCATCAACCATGAACCACGCGCCATATTCCTTGGCTATAGCGCAAAGCTCGGCCAGCGGCGCGGTATCGCCCAACATGCTGTAGAGCCCTTCGGCGATCACCAGCGCACCCTTGGCGTCATCCCCCAGACGCCGCAACCGCTTGCGCAGGTCCTCGGGGTCATTATGGCGGAACGCAAGGAAATCGGCCCCGCTGATGCGGCAGCCGTCATAGATGCAGGCATGGCTATGGCTATCCAGAACGACCTTGTCACCGTGGCGCAGGATCGCCATCAAGAGGCCCAGATTGGTCTGATAGCCGGTGGAAAACACCATGGCCGACGGCACGCCGTAGAACTCTGCAAAGGCGCTCTCGAGCGCGGCATGGCAGGCAAAGCTGCCATTGGCCATGCGCGACCCGGTGGTGCCGCTGCCCTGCTCGTGCAGCGCCGCACTCGCGGCGGCCAGAACGGTCGGATCAAAGGTCAGGCCAAGATAGTTGTTGGTGCCCACGAGGATGGTCGGGCGGCCCGCGATCATCGCCTCGGTGGGCGACAGGATGCGCTCCATCACGATCCGGGTGGGATCGGCCTCTTCCGCGCCCAATGCGTCACGAAGCTGCGCCAGTTCGGCAAAGCGGTCTGAAATGCTCATGATTTTTTCTCCACAAGCAGTTTGATCTGATCGGCGAGGTTCTGCACGGTCTCGACATTGGCCATCATGTTGAGCGGAAAGCTCACGTCGAATGTGTCCTCCACCTCCATCAGCAATTCCATCATGTTGACGGAATCGAGGCTCATATCGGCGACAAGGCTGGTGTCAGCGGTCAATGCGCCGGATTTCACCGGGAATTTCGACAGCCGTTCGAACAGCACGTCGAGGATTTCCCGTTCAAGGTCTTGGGTGTCATGTGACATTGGTGATGCCCCTATCAGATTTCAACGGCATCCCGCGCAGGATCGAGGATAGCCCATTTTCCAGAGAAATCAGCGGTTGCCACCCGGTGTCGCGGCTGATTTCGGTGTTGTCGCACACCCAGTCGGGGTGGCGCAGTTCATTGACCTTGCCGGGCGTCAGCATCGGGCTGTAGCCCAAGAGCCGCGAGGCCAGCAGATTGCCCATGGCCACCGCCCGCAACACGCCACCCGGCAGTTTCACGCGCCAGCCGCGCCGGCGCCCCGCAACCTGTTCGACAATGGTCGCGATCTCGTCCCAGCTGTAGCCCGCCCCGTGCCCGTCGTCGAGTTCATAGGTAGCCTCTGCCGCGCTGTCCAGAAGTTTGACGATGGCGCGCGCAAGGTCATCGACATGCAAGAGCGAGGCCCGCGCGCCGGGCACACCCGGCAAGGGCACGATGCCCCGCGCCATCGTTTTAAAGAGCGGCACAAGCTCGCGGTCCTCGGGGCCGTAGATCGCAGGCGGGCGCAGAATGGCAGAGGTAAAGCCCGCACCCATCGCCGCCTCAGCCAGCCGCTCTTCGCCCGCGCGCTTGCTGGCAGCATAGGGGGACAGATGCGGCGCGCGCGCCGCGAGCGAGGATATCAGGATCACCCGGCCCAGCCCAGCCGCTTGGGCCGCTTTGGCGACATGGGTCACGCCATCGGCGTTTACCCCCAGAAAATCCGCCAGATCGCGCCCGCGCACCTGCCCGGCGACATGAACGACCGATTGCGCCCCATCCATGAGCTTGGTCAGCGCTGCCTTGTCCGACAGCCCCCCCGTCACCGTTTTCAGCAACGGATGGGTGATCCCGAGCCCCTGACGATGCACCAGCGCGCGCACCGGGCGTTCGGCGTCCAGCAATTGTCCGATCAGGGCGCGCCCGACAAAGCCGGAGGCACCCGTGACGGCCACCGGGCCGGTCATGCGATGTAACGGACCTGCTGCAACGGCTTTTCGACAGGCATGTCATTGGCCGCATCCTGCTGTTGCAGGAGCTTGGCCGCCTGACGCCGCCCGAGATAATCGAGTCGCGCGCGTGCCCGCGCCAGCTTGCCCGACGAGGTGCGGGGCAAGGTGCGGGTCGGCACCAGTTCGACCACGACGTCAATCCCGAATTCCGAACGCACAAGGCCAGCGATGGTCTTGACCAGACGCGCGCGCTTGATCTCGTCACGCTCGCGGCATTGCACAACCAGCACCGCCGTTTCCTGCTGGTCCACCTCAGAGGGCACCGAGAAAGCAGCGGCATCGGTATAGTTCACGCCGGGTTGCGTTTTGGCCAGATATTCCAGATCCTCGGGCCAGATATTGCGCCCGTGAATGATGATCATGTCCTTGCGCCGTCCGGTGACAAACAGTCGCCCATCGGCGAGATAACCGATGTCGCCGGTATCAAGCCAACCATCTTCGCTCAGACACTCGCGGGTGATCGCCTCTTCCTGAAAATAGTGGCTCATCACGCTGGGACCGCGCAGGTGGATCACACCGGCCTGCCGTTCGGGCAGGTCGTTGCCATGCTCATCGCGGATCGCCATTTCAAACGTGGGCAGCAGCGCGCCGCAATCCACATAGCGGGCCACGCGGCGCTTGGATTTCTGCGCCTCTTCCGGATCGAGAGGCTTGGCGATGCTGTCTTCCTGCATGGTTTCGGCATCGACATAGTCGATCACGAGTTCCTCATCCAGCCCGGCAAAGCTGATGCCCAGCGAGCATTCTGCCATGCCATAGCAGGGCAGGAAGGCGGTTGATTTGAAGCCCGCAGGCGCCAGCGCCTCGGCAAAGCGGTTGAGCGGCTCGGGATTGATCATCTCGGCGCCCACACAGGCCACGCGCAGCGCGCTGAGATCCCATTGCTCGGCATCGCTCTGGCGCACCCGCATCGCAGCAAGGTCATAGCCAAAGGGCGGGCCAGAGGTGATCGTGGTGCGATTGGCCGACATCATTTCCAGCCACTTGCGCGGCCGCATCGCAAAATCCTGCGTCCCGAGGAAATCGACAGACCGCTGCGTCGCCATCGGCATCATGATAAAGGCGACAAGGCCCATGTCATGATAGAACGGCAGCCAAGACCCAAAGCGGTCCTGATCGGTCATCTTGAGGCCATGGGTGGACATGTCGTTGATATTGGCCAGAACGGTTTTGTGGTCGATGACCACGCCGCGCGGAAAGCGCGTGCTGCCAGAGGTATACTGAATATAGGCGATGCTGTCCGGTGCCACCGTCGGCAAGGTCGCGGTCGAGGGGAGCAGAGCATCGAAATCCTCGGGCGCGCCGACAAAGCTGAGCGTCAGACCGCTGGTCGCCTCTTGCAGAAAGCTCATCCATTCGACGGGGGCCATAGCCACCGCTGCGCCGCAATTCTCGATCAAGCCGCGCAGTTGTGCAACATAGCCCGCATGGCCGCCGATATGCATCGTGGCCGGCAGTGGCACAGGCACCAGCCCGGCATATTGGCAGGCCCAGAAGAAGCGCAGGAAATGCGGCGAGGTTTCGGCCACAAGACCAACGCGCGCCCCCGGCTCAAGGCCAAGCCCCATCAGGCGCCGCGCCAGCGCGATCACCTCGGTCTGCAAATCGGCATAGGTGGAGGTTGCATAAAGCTCGCCACGCGCGTTGTAGAAATTGACACCCGTCTCGCCCTTGGCGGCATAGTCGAGCGCCTCGATCAACGTCGTGAACTCTGCGCGCCGCAACGCGAGGCTGTGCGAGCTTCCTGTCGCCTGCATCCCAATTATCCTTGTTTCGCTTCCGACTGATGTCGGTTTGCCTTCTTTGACACCATGTATATGGCATCTGGCGGTCTAGTGGCACAAGCTGGCGTTTCAGGTCAAGAACTCGGGGCGTTGCCGTGACGGCGCGGACTGGGCCGGTTCGCGGGGTCTGTGGCGCGGGCATCCGGTGCCCGGCGGCCTTTCTGCCCCCAGCGGCGTGATCCGGCTTTTGGCCCGGGAACGGCGCCTTTCGGGCCATCGCGCCGACCGCGATCCGGGTCCGCCAGTCGGTCGCTGCGCAGATACATCCTGCCCCATACGTCCTGTCACGGGCGGCGAAACCAACCTGATCCGTCCTGTCGAGCCCTGATTGTTACGAAATTAACTATTTAATAACATTAATATGTCACTTTTTCTGTGCGAACTTCCGCGCGGGCCAGACAGGCAAGACCGGGTCAGATCTCAACGCTCCTGCACCTGAGCACCGTTGCCCTTCGGCCCGGTGGCACATCTGCATCCGCAGTCATGCGCGCGCGCCCCCCGCAACATGGCGACGTCGCGTTTCGGGCGTCGCGCGGGGGCGGATGAACTGCCCGGACCCACCCCTGCCGCCACCGAAAGGCAATCGGCAACAACTTGCCCCGGATGTCACATTTGGTTTCCAACTCGTAACATCTTCACAAGATGCAGGAAATGTCACAGGTCAATCCCCCCGTCCGGCCTGCTCTCTGGCCATGCAGGAGATGTCGCACACGCGGCGGCACATCGGGTTCACGTCGGACATGTACGGGTGATGACCGACAAGGCGAATGCGGCCCGATGTGCAACCCGCGAACGATCACGTCAAAAATGCAGTAGCCTTTTCAAGGATATCATCCTATTGCGCAGGGGTCAGGCGCTGCACGGATAGGGGCGCAGGCCCCCAGTAATATCTCGGATTGTCCGCTCAGCGGACGCGCCAGATGGTCGCTGTCGGTCTGATCGGCCAGTTGCGCGTGCAGCGGGCCATACACCAACTCGCGCGGCTGGCTGGTGTCGATCTCGACGCATTTGTCCTCTGACCCATTCACCGATGTCCTGCGTGATGGGGCGCGCAAGCTGATCGAACAGGCGATCCAGGCAGAACCGGCTGCGCTGATGAATGCCTTTTCCGGTGAGAGGCTCGAGGACGGGCGGGCACGCCTGGTGCGCCATGGTCACTTACCCCAACGCGAGGTGGTGACCGGCATTGGTCCGGTGCCCGTGAAGGTGCCGCGCGTGCCTGATCACGGTGCTGGTTATGTGATCTCGGCCCCGACCCGCGATGCGATTGCGGCCTTCTGGGATGAACCAGCCCGCCAACCGATCCGGATCTATGTCGGGGTGGTGTCGCGAAGTTGGTGGAAATTTGATGGCGGCGTAATCTCCAGGTGAATCAAAACCACCCAATCGGCGGCTGGCACCGCCAAAGGAGATCACGCCATGAACCAGATTACAGACACCAGCGCGTTTTCGCTACTCGCTTGCGACGAAGGCTTCGATCCGGTCGAGGATCGGCTACGCGCCAATATCCGCAGCACCATCGAGGCGGTTTTCAACGAAGAACTGGACGGCTTTCTTGGCCGCTTGCGGTATGGCCGGGAGGCCGGTGCGGTAAAGGGCTATCGCCACGGCAACCGGGATCGGCAGATCACTGGGACATTCGGCTCTGAGACGATCAGCGTGCCGCGTGCCCGGATCGCAGACGAGGCCGGCAAGGTCAGCGAATGGCGCTCGAAGGCGCTGCCGCGCTACCAGCGTCTGACCAAGACGGCCGAGGCGCTGATCGCGTCGGTCTATCTCTCGGGCACCAACACGCGG
>JBLRXE010000168.1:0-5640 GCA_047920895.1 Roseovarius sp. | reverse complement strand
GGGCCAGCGCCTCGCGGCCAACCAGCGGCACGCCCGCGCGCTCGAAGAGGCGCTGCACCACGATCCGCTCACCGGCGTGCGCAGCCGCGCCAGCCTCTGCGCCAGCGTGCCGGGCGACGGCGCGCGCCCCTGCGCCGTGATTCTCGCCGATATCGACCATTTCAAGCGCTTCAATGACCGCCACGGCCACGCCGCGGGCGATCTTGCCCTGCGCCATTTTGCGGGCCTCCTGCGCGCCAATTGCCGCAACAGCGATCTCGTCGCGCGTCTGGGGGGTGAGGAATTCGTGATCCTGATGCCGGGAACAGACATGGCTGATGGCCACCGCGCCGCCCACCGCCTTGCCGGTCGCATCCGCCAGTGCCCGGTCTTTCTCGACACCGGCCCCGTGACCCTCACCGCCAGCTTCGGCGTGGCCGCCCTACTGCCCGGCGACACGTTCGACGCGGCGCTCGACCGGGCTGATCGCGCGCTTTATCGCGCCAAACACACCGGGCGCGACCGCGCCTGCCTGCACGACCCGGCGCTTGATACCCCCCCGGACAGACCGCAGAGCGCGCCGCAAAATCATCACAAACCGTGATTTAAAATCTTACATAAATTCGTTTTCGGAATTTATATTCAACGCCTATCTCAGGCTCATCCCAAAGACGAAAGGATCGGACCATGCCCCAAGACCTCTGCCAAAACGCGCGCGCCCCGGCCCCGAGAGCCGCACCGCTCGCCCCCATCGCCGCACTCCTGCTCGCCGTCTTGGCCGTTGCGGCTCTGACCCCTGCTCCGACAGGACCAGACAACACCCAGCCCCCGACCCCCGAGGACTGGCACGGCAATGTCATGCGCTCTGCACCCGCAGCGGCCCGTTAACCCGCCCCCATCAGCGCCGCGACGAACCGATAGCGCGTCAGGTTCTCATAGCCATCCTCGGTGATGAGAACCTGATCCTCCAGCTTGATCGAGAAATCATTGCCCGCCTCGCTCACCAGCGCCTCGACACAGAGCACCGCCCCCGGCTCCAGCGCATACTCAAACGCCCCCGCCACAGCCGTATCGGGATAGGCCACCAAGGGCCATTCGTCACACAGCCCGACACCATGCATCATGCAGCCATATTTCTGCGCGTGATACATCTCCTCCAGCCGGTGACAGCCCGCGATCACCTCAGGGACCATCACGCCGGGGCGCAGCATCGCCATATTGGCCTCGATATGTTCGCGCGCATGCAGCCTCGCCGCCACCATATCGGGGCGCGGGCGCGCATCGCCAATCCACCAGGTCCGGCTGATATCGACGCAGATGCCGTAACTGCCGATCAGGTCGGTATCAAAGGCCACGATCTCGTTATTCTGAACGATGCGCGGGCCACATTCCTGAAACCACGGATTCGTGCGCGGCCCACGGGCCAATAGCCGCGTCTCGATCCACTCGCCGCCGCGCCGGATATTCCCGGCATGCAGCACCGCCCAGATATCATCCTCGCTCACCCCGCCGCCGGGCACCCCATCGCGTTCAAATCGCGCAATCGCCGCCACCGCCGCATCGCGAGCAGGTCCGGCAATTCCAGCCCCGCCGCCGCCCATTCACCCCAAGCCAGCTGCGCAGGCCCGATCTCCTCCCGGTCGACATCATTGGGCGGACCATCGCCCATGGTCGCTTCTGACGCGTGGGATGGGCGGAGGATGGGTCATCGGCATGGCGCGCTCCTTTGCTGCAACATGCCTCACCTTGGCGGCCAAAGGTTAAGATGACGTTGACGCACCGGAAAATTCCGGCCCGCCGCCCGCGACCTTACAAAATCCCCTTACAAACCTTACGTTTTGTAAGGTCAGCTGCCCCGAACCGCGTCAATCATCACCTGCACATTGTCGGGGTCCGCATCGGGCGTGATACCGTGGCCAAGGTTGAAAATATGCGGGCCGCCCCGGAACGCCTCGACAATCGCGCGGGTCTCGCGCACCAATGCCTCTCCGCCCGTAACCATATGGGAAGACTTGAGATTTCCCTGAACGCAGCCATCCTTCTGGACATTTTCCGCCGCCCATTGGGCGCTCACCGAATCATCAACAGCCACGCAATCCGCGCCGGTTTTCGCGTGGAATCCCATATACTTGTCGCCCGCTTCCCGGGGGAATGCGATAATTGGAATCCCCGGATGCCGCGCTTTCAGCTCTGCAATGATCCGTTTCGCGGGCGCGACCGCATAGTTTTCGAAATCGTCACCTTTCAGCGACCCGGCCCAGCTGTCAAAGAGCTTGATCACCTCCGCCCCGGCCGCGATCTGCGCCGAGAGATATTCAATCGTGCCTGTCGTCAAAACCTCGATGATCCCCTCGAAAACCTCTTTGTTTTCAGCCTTGAGCGCATGCGCCGGCCCCTGATCCGGGGTGCCGCGCCCGGCGATCATATAGGTCGCCACCGTCCAGGGCGCGCCCGCGAATCCAATCAGCGTCGTCTCCTTGGGCAACGCCCCGGCAAGGTTGCGCACCGTCTGATAGACAGGATTTAACGTTTCGTGAATTTCCTCCACGGGTTTGAGTTTTTCCAGCCCCGCCCGATCCGTAATGGTCGAGAGCCGCGGTCCTTCCCCCGTCACAAACCACAAATCCGCCCCAAGCGCCTGCGGCAAAAGCAGAATATCGGCAAAGAGAATCGCCGCGTCAAACCCGTATCTGCGGATCGGCTGCAAGGTAACTTCGGTCGCCAAGTCACTGTTATAGCACAAGGAAAGGAAATCCCCCGCCTGCTCTCGCGTCGCCCGGTATTCCGGCAGATAACGCCCGGCCTGCCGCATCATCCAGATGGGCGGCGTGGGCAGGGTTTCCCCGGCGAGGGCTCTCAGAATGGTCTTTTGCGCGGGCATCGTGTCCTCCGTTTTGACTGTGGTCGCCTTGACACTTCCGGATGTCAAGCGTCAGGCGCTTGCCACGTCGCTTTGTCACGATTAAACCTGCGCCATGACATGTGATTTACCCACCCCGTCCCACCCGCTCAAGATCGGCACCCGCGGCTCGCCCTTGGCGCTTGCCCAGGCATTTGAGACGCGCGCACGCCTCGGTGCGGCCTTTGACCTTCCCGAAGAAGCCTTTGAAATCATTGTCATAAAGACGACAGGCGATCAGATCATCGACCGTCCCCTCAAAGAGATCGGCGGCAAGGGGCTCTTCACCCGCGAGATCGAACAGGCGCTTCTGAGCGGCGGGATCGACATAGCCGTCCACTCGATGAAGGACATGCCCGTCCTGCAGCCCGAGGGCCTGCTGCTCGATACCTATCTGCCGCGCGAGGACGTACGCGACGCGTTTGTTTCGCCTTCCGTCGCCTCTTTGGCCGATTTGCCCGCAGGCGCCCTTGTCGGCACCTCCTCCTTGCGGCGCAAGGCGCAAGTGCTGGTCGCCTACCCGCATCTCGAGGTTGTCGAATTTCGCGGTAACGTCCAGACAAGATTAAAGAAATTGGCCGACGGCGTGGCCGCCTGCACCTTCCTTGCCATGGCCGGATTGAATCGTCTTGGCCGCTCTGACGTGGCCACCTGCGCCATAGAGCCGGATGTGATGCTGCCGGCCGTGGCCCAAGGGGCCATCGGCATCGAACGCCGCGCCGATGACCATCGCGCCGCCGATATGCTGGCCGCGATCCATCACAAGGAAACCGGCCAACGCCTTGTTTCTGAACGCGCTTTTCTTACCGCCCTCGATGGCTCCTGCGAGACGCCGATTGCCGGTCTGGCGGAACTCAACGGCACTAGCCTACGCCTGCGCGGCGAAATCCTGCGCCCTGATGGCAGCGAGAGCCTGACAGACGACCAAACCGCCCCGACCGAGGATGGGGCAGAGTTGGGTCGTGCCATGGCCGCCAAACTGTTGGCGCAGGCGGGCGAAGGATTCTTTGACTGGCGCAGCTAAATCATTGATCTGGAATTAGTTTTCCGGGGTTCATGATCCCGTTCGGATCCACCGCCGCCTTGATCGCACGCATCATCGCAAGGGCGCCGGGGTCCTTGTGCGCCGCCATTGCGGGCAGTTTCGACAGCCCGATGCCATGTTCCGCCGAAAAACTGCCGCCAAGAGCGATCACTTCGCGCTCCACCGCTTCTTGCACCGCACGGCACAGTGCCGGATCCTCCCGCGAGGGCCAGCCGACATAGTGCAGATTGCCATCCCCGAGATGTGCGACACCTGTGTTTTCTATATTCGGATCAATCTCTTGGCTGACACTTTGAATGCGTGCGATCAGCTCTTCCATCCGGTCTGTGGCCACCGCGATATCATTCTCGACCACCGGCTTGCGCACCCGCAGAATCTGCGCCGAGGCTTCGCGCCGCGCCCAGATCTCCGCCCGCTGCGCCTCACTCTGCGCCACGACGGCATCGAGAATCAGCCCCTCCTCGTAAAACCCGGCCAGCACCGCCTCAAGATGGGCAGACATCGGCACAGCGCCTGTGGCATCCGGCGTCACATCCCGTGGGGCCCGCGCCCCGAGCTCGACCAAGACATTGACATCATAGGGCTTTTCAAACGGCGGCCGCATCTGTGGAAACCGCTGCAACAACGCCGCCAGAAACGACCGCGGCATATATTCAAACGCCTCCACCGCGCCGCCCGTCTCATCCTGCAGGCGATGGAGCAGCCGCAGCGCCGCCCCCACCGATGGCACCGCCACCATCGCCGTGGCATAGGCCCTCGGGCGCGGAAAGAGCTTGAGCACCGCCGCCGTGATGATCCCGAGCGTGCCTTCCGCCCCGATCATCAGGTGGCGCAGGTCATAGCCCGAATTGTTCTTGTGAAGCGCACTCATCAAATTCATCACCTCGCCCGTGGGCGTCACCACCTCCAGCCCCAGACACAGATCGCGCGTATTGCCATAGCGCAGCACATTCGAGCCCCCCGCATTGGTCGAGAGCACGCCGCCCACCATCGCCGACCCGCGCGCCCCGAAACTGAGCGGAAAGATCAGGTCCTGCGCCGCCGCCGCCGCGTGCAGCGAGGCCAGGATCACCCCCGCCTCAACCACCGCCACACGCGCCTGCGCGCGAATCTCGCGGATGGCCGACATCCGGTCGAGCGAGAGCATGAGCGCCCCCTCCGCCACCGTTCCCTTGACAAGGTTGGTATTGCCCGACACCGGCACGATGGGCAGCAGCCGCGCATTGGCCAGCCGCACGAGAGCCGCCACCTCGTCCGTATTCGCAGGCCGTGCCACCGCCAGGGGCTGCCACCGGGTCAACCCCGGCCAGTCCTGCGACCACTTGGCGGCATCCGCACCGCTCACCACATGCGCCGCGCCGACAATCGCGGCGATCTCGTTCAGAATTGCACGGTCATTGGCTGTCATGCGTGGATCATGAAACAAACCCTGCCCCACCACAAGAGCGCCAGACCCGGCATTTTCGCCCTTGACGCTTGGCGCGGGCTGTCCTACCTAGCCGCACGGTTTGGCGGAGTAGCTCAGTTGGTTAGAGCAGCGGAATCATAATCCGCGTGTCGGGGGTTCGAGTCCCTCCTCCGCTACCAAAATTCTCAAACATTCTGATGTTAAATACAGACGCGCAGAGTAGCATCCCGCGCAGGCGCGTGAAACGCCATAGTGAGCCTTGCGCAATACTCGCGCGATCTTAAAAGTCAACCATCGCTCAGGGACAGC
>JBLRXE010000167.1:0-5663 GCA_047920895.1 Roseovarius sp. | reverse complement strand
GGGCTGATGGCCGAAACCGCCGTGGCTGCGCTGGCCAATCTGCGCGATCTCGACAAGCCGTTTTTCTATGCGGTCGGTTTTTACAAACCCCACCTGCCGTTCAATGCGCCGAAGAAATACTGGGATCTCTACGAGGATTGCGACCATCTGCTGCCGCAGGTTCCGGCCATGGCCTATGAGGATCACGATCCGCACAGCCAACGCATCTTTGACGCGAATGACTGGCGCAATTTCGACATTACCGAAGAGGACATCCGCCGCTCGCGCCGCGCCTATTTCGCCAATATCTCCTATCTCGACGACAAGATCGGTGAAATTCTCGAGGCTCTGGAAACCACCCGGCAAGAGGCGATCATCCTCTTTGTCTCGGACCATGGCGATATGCTGGGCGAGCGTGGGCTGTGGTTCAAGATGTGTTTCTATGAAGGCTCCGCCCGCGTGCCGCTGATGATCTCGGCCCCCGGCATGGCACCGGGGTTGATCACCGATCCGGTGAGCACGATCGACGTCTGCCCGACGCTCTGCGACTTGGCGGGGGCGGACATGTCCGAGGTCATGCCGTGGACCGAGGGGCAGTCGCTGGTCACTCTGGGGCAGGGCGGCACCCGCGACGCGCCGGTTGCGATGGAATACGCCGCCGAAGCCTCCCAAGCGCCGCTTGTCTCGCTGCGCTATGGCAAGTGGAAATACAACCGCTGCACGCTCGACCCCGATCAGCTCTTCGATCTGGAGACCGATCCGCATGAGTTGACCAATCTGGCGGATGACCCCGCTCATGCCGGAACGCTGGCGCAATTGCAGGCCAAGGCCGCGGCGCGCTGGGATCTTGCCGCCTTTGACGCCGCCGTGCGCGAAAGTCAGGCGCGCCGCTGGGTGGTCTACGAGGCGCTGCGCAAGGGGGGCTATTACCCCTGGGATTACCAGCCGCTGCAAAAGGCCTCCGAGCGTTACATGCGCAACCACATGGACCTCAACGTGCTGGAGGAAAGCAAACGCTTCCCGCGGGGCGAGTGATGCTTTCATCGTTCTTTAAATACTCAATTTCCGCCGGTTCCGGCGGGGATTTCGCGCAAGGAAAGAGAGACTGATGCAAGCCGATTACGTCATTGTGGGCGCGGGCAGCGCGGGCTGTGCCATGGCCTACCGTCTGGCCGAGGCAGGCAAATCCGTGCTGGTGATCGAGCATGGCGGCACGGATGCGGGGCCGTTCATCCAGATGCCCGGCGCGCTGAGTTACCCGATGAACATGAAACGCTATGACTGGGGCTATCTCAGCGAGCCGGAGCCACATCTGGGCCATCGCCGTCTTGCCTGTCCGCGGGGCAAGGTGATCGGCGGCTCAAGCTCGATCAATGGCATGGTCTATGTGCGCGGCCATGCGCGCGACTATGACCATTGGCGCGATCAGGGCTGCGATGGCTGGGGCTATGCCGATGTGCTGCCCTATTTCAAGCGGATGGAGAATTGGCACGACGGCGGGCATGGCGGCGATTCGGGTTGGCGCGGCGGTGATGGCCCGCTGCATGTCAGCCGGGGGCGGCGCGACAACCCGCTGGTGCGCGCCTTTGTCGAGGCAGGCAAGCAAGCAGGCTATCCCGAGACCCATGATTACAACGGCCATCAGCAAGAGGGGTTTGGCCCCTTTGAGATGACCGTGTGGAAAGGCCAGCGCTGGTCGGCGGCCAATGCCTATCTGCGGCCTGCGTTGAAGCGCGAGAATTGCGATCTGGTGCGGGGGCTTGTCACCCGCGTGGTGATCGAAGAGGGGCGCGCCGTGGGTGTCGAGGTGATCATCAAGGGATGCAAGGAGGTTGTGCGCGCGCGCGCCGAGGTGATCCTTGCCGCCTCGTCGATCAACTCGCCCAAGATCCTGATGCTCTCGGGCATTGGCCCCGCCGCGCATCTGGCGGCGCATGGCATCCCGGTGGTCGCGGACCGTGCGGGCGTGGGCCAGAACCTTCAGGATCATCTGGAGCTTTATATCCAGATGGCCGCAAGCCAGCCTGTGAGCCTCTACAAATACTGGAACCTCTTCGGCAAGGCCTGGGTGGGCGCGCGCTGGCTCTTGAACCGGAGCGGGCCGGGGGCCAGCAACCAGTTTGAAAGCTGCGGCTTCATCCGCTCGGGCGCGGGCGTGGATTATCCCGATATCCAGTTCCATTTCCTGCCCATTGCCGTGCGCTACGATGGCAAGGCTGCCGCCGAGGGGCACGGGTTTCAGGCGCATGTCGGGCCGATGCGCAGCCTGTCGCGCGGGGCCGTGACCCTGCGCAGCGCCAATCCCGCCGATGATCCGGTGATCCGTTTCAATTACATGAGCGCGCCGCAGGATTGGGAGGATTTCCGCAAATGTATTCGCCTTACCCGCGAGATTTTCGCGCAAAGCGCCTTTGCGCCCTATGTACGGCATGAAATCCAGCCGGGTGCGGCGGTGCAGAGTGACGATGCGTTGGATGATTTCATCCGCGCGCACGCCGAGAGCGCCTATCACCCCTGCGGCACCTGCATGATGGGGCGCGCGAGCGATCCGATGGCGGTGGTCGATCCAGCGGGCCGGGTGATCGGGGTTGATGGGTTGCGCGTGGCGGATTCGAGCCTGTTTCCGCGTATCACCAACGGCAATCTCAACGCGCCCTCGATCATGGTGGGCGAAAAGATCGCCGATGCCGTGCTGGGCCGCAGCCCGCTGCCGCCCGAGAATGCCGAGCCGTGGATGCACCCCGACTGGGCGCAGAGCCAGCGGTAAGCCGTTAACCCTTTGTTCACCTTCTGTCTTGCAGGAGGCGGGCGGCCTCCGGCATAAGGGGGTATGTTAAGAATTTGTTTACTCATCTTTCTCGGTCTGGTCCCGCTGTCGGCGGCGGCTGAGGGGTTTGGCGGCCCTGTCCGGGTCATCGACGGCGACACGTTCGACGTGGGCGAGGTCCGCGTGCGGCTGCATGGCGTGGATGCGCCGGAACTGGGGCAGATCTGCACCAACCCCGATGGCGAGACCTGGGACTGCGGCACTTGGGTGGCCCAAGAGGTGCGCGCCCGTATCGAGGGCCGCGAGGCGCGCTGTGAGGCGGTGGAGACCGACCGCTATGGCCGCACCGTCGCGCGCTGCACGGTGGTGGGGCAGGATCTGGGCCGGATGCTGGTGGCGGATGGTCTGGCACTGGCCTATCGCAAATATTCCATGGCCTATGATCTCGATGAAAAGGCGGCTGTGGTGGCGGGGCGCGGTCTGCACGAGGCGCTGATGGCCCGCCCCGAGGATCACCGCCGCAGCGTGCGCGAGGACCGCGCGGCCGAGGCTGCGGCGCGCGCGCCCGCGCCGCAAGCAGGCTGTGTGATCAAGGGCAACCGCAGCGGATCGGGCAATCGCATCTATCACATGCCCGGACAGGCGGATTACGACGCCACGGTCATCAATGAGGCCAAGGGCGAGCGCTGGTTCTGCTCCGAGGCCGAGGCCCGCGCGGCTGGCTGGCGGCGCGCCAAACGCTGAGCCGCGACTTACGCCCCGGGTCAAGCCCGGGGCGTGGGTTGAGTATTTTTGGAACAGTGAAAGGGGCGCGGCGCTCAGAGCGTGATCGGCTGCATCACCTGCGGTTCGATCACATCGACCCCCGGCAGCGCCGCCGCCAACGCGTCGGCAGATTGCTCCAGTATCGGGAAGGTCCGGTAGTGGCAGGGGATCACTGTCTTGAACTCAAAGAAGGTCTTGGCCGCATAGGCGGCGCGGCGCATGTCCATGGTGAAATGCCCGCCTGTGCACAGAATCCCGATATCGGGCGCATGGAGCGCGTTGAACACGCCCATATCGGCCATCACATCGGTATCGCCCGAGACATAGATCACATGCCCTTCGCCTGCGATCATATAGCCACATTCGCTGCCCGTGACCTGTGGCCCGGCGTCGGTGGCGATCGAGGTGGAATGGGTGGCATGCACCATCGTCACCTGAACCCCGCCCAGATCGACCGTGCCACCCTTGTTGAAGCCGATGGTCTGGATGCTCTCCTTGGCCTCCCAATGGGACATGAGGTCATATTGCCCCACAACCGGCACGCCCAGCCGTTTGGCCAGGGGCAGCACATCGGCGACATGGTCGAAATGCGCATGGGTGAGCAGGATATGGGTGGCCCCGTCGGTGGCGGGGCCGTGTTGATCCTCGGGCAGCATCGGGTTGCCGTTGAGCCAGGGGTCAAGGAGCAGAACCTGTCCGCCGATTTCTATCCTGAAAGAGCTGTGTCCGAGCCATGTGATGTGCATTGGTGTCTCCGCTTGGGTTTGTCTTGGCCTATACCTTAGCAAGCATGTCGGCCAAGGAAAGGGGCGGATGCGCCGCCGCGATCCGCTTGCGCCCGCGCGGCCCCGGCGCTAAACGCAAGCCAAACGGATCACGGGAGAGGCTCATGTCGATTGATCTCGAAACCGCCGCCAAGGTGGCCAAGCTGGCACGGATCGCGGTGCCGCAAGAGGCGCTGCCGGCGCTGGCCAATGAATTCAACACGATTCTCGGGTTTATCGAGCAGTTGAACGAGGTCGATGTGTCAGGGGTTGAGCCGATGACGAGCGTCACGCCCATGCACCTCAAGCGGCGCGCGGATGTGGTGAACGATGGCAATCAGCAGGCGGCGGTGCTGTCGAATGCGCCCGATGCGCGCGAGGGCTTCTTTGCCGTGCCGAAGGTGGTGGAATGATGACCGATCTCAACAGGCTGACGATTGCCGAGGCGCGCGATGCGCTGCGCAAGGGGGATGTGACCAGCCTTGAGCTGACCGAGGCCTGTCTTGCGGCGGTGGACGGGGCCGGGGCGCTCAATGCCTTTGTGCATCACACGCCCGAGATTGCCCGCGCGCAGGCGCAGGCGGCGGATGCGCGGCTTGCCAAGGGCGATGCGCCCGCGATGTGCGGGATTCCCCTTGGTATCAAGGATCTTTTCTGCACCAAGGGTGTGCCCTCTCAGGCCGCAAGTCGGATTTTGCAAGGCTTCAAGCCCGAATACGAATCGACCGTGACGCAGAATCTCTTTGAGGCCGGAGCCGTCATGCTGGGCAAGCTCAACATGGACGAGTTTGCCATGGGATCGAGCAACGAGACCTCGTGCTATGGCAATGCCGTCAACCCGTGGCGGCGCGGCAATGACGCGGCGGCGCTGACACCCGGTGGATCGTCTGGCGGGTCGGCCAGCGCCGTTGCCGCCGACCTCTGCCTTGCCGCGACCGGCACCGATACCGGCGGCTCGATCCGACAGCCTGCGGCCTTTGCGGGCATCACCGGCATCAAGCCCACCTATGGGCGCTGCTCGCGCTGGGGGATCGTGGCCTTTGCCTCGTCGCTCGATCAGGCGGGACCGATGACCAAGACGGTGCGCGACAGCGCCATCATGCTGGGTGCCATGTGCGGGTATGATCCCAAGGACAGCACCTGCGCCGATCTGCCGGTGCCCGATTTCGAGGCGATGCTGACGGGGGATATTCGCGGCAAAGTGATCGGGATTCCGCGCGAATACCGGATGGAGGGTATGCCCGCCGAGATCGAAAAGCTGTGGTCTGATGGGGCCGACATGCTGCGTGGGGCAGGCGCCGAGATCCGCGACATCAGCCTGCCGCATACCAAATACGCGCTGCCTGCCTATTATGTGATCGCGCCTGCCGAGGCGTCCTCCAATCTCG
>JBLRXE010000166.1:0-5663 GCA_047920895.1 Roseovarius sp. | reverse complement strand
GGCGGATCGGGCCGCGTTCACAAGCAGCAGGTCCGGGCAGAGAACCAATTTTAGGCTTCGTCCGGACCAGTTTTACAACCCCATGGGGCTGATCGGCGGGGTGCCTCTAGAATGAGCCAGTCAAAATTCCTTGAAAATTGAGATGTTTGGCTGAATCAATCGGTTAAATTATAACTCTAAGAAACAAATTTTCTTGTGAGTTGCAATTCGCTTTGCTAGCCTTGCCTTGTGGGCCAAACCAATTTCGGAAACTGGTATAGACTCCGGGGTTGCCAATGAACCAGAACAGGTCGCCCTTGGCTCCGCTCTGCTGCGCGGGATTGCGCGGTGCCAACAGTTGGAGGAACGCATGCTTTCGAGATATATTGCTTCGGGGTTCACGCGCCGGACCTTTCTAAAGACATCGGCGGCGGCGACCGCCGCTCTTGGCCTGCCGCGGGTGGCACTGGCAGCGGGCGAACCGATCAAGATCGGGTTTCTGGCGCCGCTCACCGGCGCTGTGGCGGCCTGGGGCAAGCCCGGTCTGGATGGCTGCATGATCTGGGCCGAGCGGGTCAATGCCGCGGGCGGCATCACGCTGGCGGATGGGGCGCATCCGGTGGAATTCGTGGCCTATGACGAGGAATACGACCCCTCCAAGGCGCGCACCGGGGCCACCAAGCTCATTCGCGAGGATGGCGTGAGTTTCATCATGATGCTGGGTGGTGATCCCTGGCCGGGTGTGCAGCCGGTGGCGGAACGCACCGGCATGCTTTTTTCCACGCTGCTGCCGTCGGATCTCTCGCCCGATACCAAGACGCTTCTGGCCCCTGCCGAGGTGCATCCCATCTACAACGTGACCGGGGTTGAATGGCTGGCACAGAACAAGCCGGAGCTGAAAACCGCCGTGATGTGCGCGCAGGATGACGCGCTTGGCCTGCCGTCGGTGGCGACCTATCTTGCGGCGTTCGAGGCGGCGGGGATCGAGATGCTGGACGCGCCGCTGCTGTTTGACCCGGCCACCACGGATTTCGCGCCGGTGGTGACGCGGTTGATGGCCAAGAACCCCGACATCATCTGTCTCGATACCTGCTATTCGGATTATGTGCATCCCATCGCGGAGCAGCTATTCCAGCAGAATTTCAAGGGGCAGATCATCAGTTGCACCGCGGATTTCTATGACCAGATGATCGCCAAGACCTCGAAAGAGTTCATGGAAGGGTTCATTTTCCAGTTCCCGGATTTCGACGATCCGGCGCTGAATGCGGAGAGCGTGAATTTCCAGGATCCCAACGGGTTCTATGCCGAATACAACAAGCGGCATCCGGGCCAGTGGGGCGCGGTAAGCTGGGAATATGCCGCGATCATGGACCTGTGGAAGGCGGCGGCGGAAAAGGCGGGTTCCGCCGATCCCGAGGCGGTGCTGACGGCGATGAAGGAGGGCCCCGGCAACCACGCCTTCGGCGCGGCGGAATGGTGGGGCACCGAGCTGTTTGGCATTGACAACGCGCTGGTCGGCGACTGGCCGGTGGTGGCCATTGAAAACGGCAAGGCCGTGATCAAGGAATTCCGGTCTATCCCCGACTGGTATAATCGCCACGGCGATCTCTTGATCAAGCACATGCAGGCCTATGGCCAGATGTGGGATCAGCGCGGCTGAACCCAACTCAGGACAGCGCCCGGCAAACGGGCGCTGTTGTCCCTTTTCTCTAAAATTCGAGCATTCCGATGATGGAACTCCTGGCGCAGACCGGCCTTAACGCCGTCTATGCAGCAAGCTATATTTCTCTGATTGCGGTTGGCCTTGTGTTGATCTTTGGCGTGATGGGGGTGGTCAATTTCGCCCATGGCGAGTTGTTCATGGCCGGGGCCTATGCGGTGGTTGCACTCTATGCCGACAGGCATGTGCCGTTCTTTGTCGCGGTGCCGATTGGCATGCTCTTTGTGGGGATGCTGGGGCTGCTGATGGAATGGGGGCTGTTCAGACCGCTCAAGGGCAATCCGCTGGGGGGCCTTGTGGCCTCGATCGGGTTTCTGATGATCCTGCAATCGCTGGCGGTGATGGGGTTCGGCGTGCGGATGGTGCATATCCCCCCCGTCACACAAGAGGTCTGGCGGATCAGCGACAAGGTGGGGCTGCCGGTGGCGCGGCTCTATGTGATCGTGGCGGCGGTCGTTCTGTTGAGCGCGCTTTGGTATTTCCTCAAGCGGACCCGGTTCGGATGGGCGCTGCGCGCCTCGGCGCAGGACCCGGAGGCGGCGGCCTTGCAGGGTATTTCAATCACGCAGACCGCGCGCATCGCCATGTTCATCGGTGCGGCGCTGGCGGGGGTGGCGGGGGCGCTGACCGCGCCGTTGGTGTCGGTCAATCCGTATATGGGCCATTCGGTGATTGTCACCGCCTTTATCGTCATCATCGTGGGCGGGGTCGGGTCGCTGGAGGGGGCGATCATCGCCTCGGTGGTCTATGCCTTTGTCCACACGTTTGTCACCACATTTTCGGATGGGGTGCTTGCCGATATTGTGGGGCTGATGCTCATGTTGGTGGTGCTGATCGTCAAGCCCACGGGATTGTTCGGGAGTGCGGATCGTGCTTAAGCCGGTGATGTTCCTCTTGGGGGCTGCGGCGCTGATCGCGTTGCCGCATGGCCTGAGTTTCTCGCAACAGGAAATTCTCGTCTTTCTGGTGATCAATATTCTCTTGGTCATGTCCTACCGGTTGCTCACGCTGACCGGCGAATGGTCGCTGGGGCATGTGGTGATCATGGGGGTGGGGGCCTATGCCTCGGCGCTGATGACCAAGAAACTGGGCGTGCCGGTGCCGGTGGGTATGATCCTCGGCGGGGTTACGGCGGCGCTCTTGGCGGTCTTGCTGTCCTTTCCGCTGTTTCGGATGAAGGGGTTTTATTTCCTGATCGGATCGTTTGCGGCGGGTGAGATCATCCGCCTGATCTGGAAGCGGTTCCGTGAGCCATTCGGCGGCGTCCGGGGGATTTCTGGGATTGATCCGATGCCGGATTTCGCGGTCGGGTTTTACAGTTTCGATTTCTTCGAGCCGGTGTCCTATTATTATTTCGCCGGGGTGGTTGTGGCCTTTTGCCTGTGGATATTGTGGCGGATCGAGAAATCGCCCGTGGGTCTGACCTTTCACGCGGTGCATTGGCAGGACAAGCTGGCGCAGGCGTCGGGGGTCAATCTGCGGGCGTATCGCACACTGGCCTTTGCCATCGCCTCGGGTTTTGCCGGGGTCGCGGGGGCGTTGCAGGCGCATTATGTGGGCACGGTGAACCCCAATTCCTTTGACATCGAGGTGATGGTGTTCGTGCTCACCTGGGCCATCGTGGGCGGCACGACGACGTTTTACGGCCCCATTCTGGGCTGTGTCCTGTTGACGGTGATCAATGAGATCGTGTTGCGCGGGATGGGGTTCGAGCAGGCGCGACCGCTTTTCTATGGGGCCATCATGATCCTGTCGATCCTCTTTCTTCCCAATGGATTGGAGAGCATTGTTCAGAGGTTTCTGCCGCGTAAATCCACAGCGAAATCCGATAGAAAGGCCGCCGCATGACCGATTTTCTTGAAGTGCGCGGGCTGACCATGCGTTTTGGCGGTTTGATGGCGGTGGATGGGCTGTCGTTCAAGGTGGCGCATGGCAGCATCCATGGGCTGATCGGGCCGAATGGTGCGGGCAAGACGACCACGTTCAACATGATCTCGGGGTTCTATACGCCGACGTCTGGTCAGATCCTGCTCAGGGGTGAGGACATATCGGGCCTTGCGATGCATGAGGTGGCGCGGCGTGGCGTGGTGCGAACATTCCAGCACTCGACGCTGTTCGCGGAGTTGACGGTGTTGGAAAACGCGCTGGTGGGCACGCATATGCCGTTTCGGCCCAATATTTTCGCCGCGATCATCGGCTGGGACCGTGAGGATAGGCGCGGGGCTGAGGCGCGGGCGCGCGAGGCGTTGGAATTCTTTGGCTTGGAGGGTCTGGTAGACGAGCGCGCCGGGGACCTGTCGCATGGGCATCAGCGCGCGCTGGGGCTGGCGGTGGCCTATGCGAGCCATCCCGATGTGATGCTGCTCGATGAGCCATTCACCGGCATGAACCCCGAGGAAACCCGGCAGATGATGGAGCTGATGCGCAGGCTCAAGGCGGATGGGATCACGATCCTGTTGGTCGAGCATGACATGCAGGCGATCATGGGCCTCTGCGATACCATCACCTGCATGAGTTTTGGCAAGTTTCTGGCGGAGGGTGGACCGGCGGAGATCCGGCATCATCCGGCGGTGATCGAAGCCTATCTGGGAGGCGCGCGCCATGTTGCTTGAGATGCGCAAGATCGCCGTGAACTATGGCAAGATCAATGCGATACGCGACATTTCCATTGCCGTGCCCGAGGGCAAGATCGTGACGATCATCGGCGGCAATGGCGCGGGCAAGACCACAACGCTGCGCGCGATGTCGGGGATGGTCCCGATTGTGGCGGGGGAAATCCTGTTCGAGGGGACGCGGATTGATCATCTGCCCGCGCATAAGGTGGTGGCGCATGGTATTGCCCATGTGCCCGAGGGGCGGCGTATCTTCAAGGATATGACGGTCGAGGAAAACCTGCGCACCGGCGCGTTCCTGCGCCGCGACAAGCCCGAGATCGCGCGCGATCTGGAGCAGGTTTATGACCGTTTCCCGCGTCTGCGCGAGCGGCGGGGGCAGCGGGCGCAGACCATGTCGGGGGGCGAGCAGCAGATGCTGGCGATTGGCCGGGCGCTGATGTCCAAGCCGCGCCTTTTGCTGATGGACGAGCCGTCAATGGGGCTGGCCCCGGTGATCGTCGAGGAAATCGCGCGGATCATCGAGGAGATCAACGCGCAGGGGCTGTCGGTCGTGCTGGTCGAGCAGAATGCCGAACTGGCGCTGGAACTGGCGCATCATGCCTATGTGTTGGAAACCGGAAACACCGCAATGGAGGGCCCTGCCCATGAACTTCGTGGGAATGAACATGTTCGCGCCGCGTATCTGGGGCTTTGAGCGCGGCGACACCGAAATGCGGGTGGCGCGCGAGGCCGGCTGGTCGCGGGCCGATCTGGTCTGGGAGCGGCTGACCGAGGCGGGCTGTGCGGCCTATATGGCGGGCGACCGGGCAGGGGCCGCACGGCTGCTGCGGCGCGCGGGATGGGTGGCGCGGTTGTTTTTCCGCGCGCAGGATATGCGGCGGGCCACGAGCCTTGCCAATCTGGCGGTTCTGGCGCGCGATGCCGGGCAGGGCGCGCGCGCGGAGCGGTTGCAAAAGCGGGCACTCAGCCAGTGGATGGGGGCGCACGAGGCGGTCGGCGGGATCGTGTTCAAGCCGCGCAGCCGATCCTCGCTCTTTCATCTGCGGATGGAGGCGCTGCACCGCGAGACGTTCCACGACAACATGCGCAAGCGCTATCGCGCCATTGCCGCCGAGAGCGATCAGGCGCTGCGGCGGTTGCTGGTGGGGGCGCGGCCTGAGCGGCCGATCTGTGCGCGCTGGCGGGGCGAAAAGCCGCCGGTGTTCGATGACGGGCGCAAGTTTCTGGCCGCGGCGCTCTTGATCGTCGAGGGCTGAGATTTTTGAGTATTTGAAGAACGATGAAAGGTGGGGGTTAGTGCCCACCGCCCAAAATGCCGATGGCGGTAAAGACCCCCAGCACCGCCAGCC
>JBLRXE010000165.1:0-5665 GCA_047920895.1 Roseovarius sp. | reverse complement strand
ATGGGCTGCCCGGCCAAGAAGGTGGTGAGCGCCAGCGGGGCCGGGGCCTCTGGCTCGGCGTTGATGCGGGATCTGGATCATGCGTTGCGCTTGATCGAGGCGGTGGTGGGCGCGGTTGACGTGCCGGTGACGGTGAAAATGCGGCTGGGCTGGGATCACGACTGCTTGAACGCAGCGGATCTGGCACGGCGGGCGGAGGGCGCGGGCGTGGCGATGGTCACGGTGCATGGGCGCACGCGCTGTCAATTCTACAACGGTTCGGCGGATTGGGCGGCAATCTCGGAAATTGTGGCGGCTGTTAACGTCCCGGTCATTTCTAACGGTGATATTACAGACGTTGCCACGGCGCGCCGGGCGGCGGCGCAGTCGGGGGCGGCGGGTGTGATGATTGGCCGGGGCGCGCGTGGGCGGCCTTGGGTCCTGGCGGAAGTGGCGGCGGCGATGGGGCAGGGCGCGGCCCCTCAGGTGCCGACGGGGGCGGCATTGGCCGATCTGGTGGCCGGGCATTACGAGGCGATGCTGGGCTTTTACGGGCGCGATCTGGGTCTGCGCGTCGCGCGCAAGCATCTGGGCTGGTATATGGATGCGGCAGGCACGGGCGAGAGCCTGCGGCGTGCGGTGTTGACGGCAAGCACGCCGGCGGCGGTGTTGGAGCGTTTGTCCGATGCGATGGCCGGGGGCGTGCGGATTGCGCGGGTTGCGGCATGAGCACGGAGGATGCGATCTGGACCTCATTGCCGGTGCCCGCGATCCTGCTTGATCCGCAAGACCGAATTGCAGGGATCAATCCGGCGGCGGAAGGGTTCATGATGTCGTCGTCGCGGGCGCTGATGGGACAGCCGGTGTGGGACAAGCTGGCAGTCAATGCGCCGCTGGAAGAGGCGTTTGAGCGGGCGCGGGCCAATGACGCGCCGCTTTTTGTCAACGATGTCGATGTGGGCACCGGTGAGCGCGCACCGATGCAGTGCAATTTGCAGGTGGCGCCGCTGGCGGGCAGTCCGGGGCATATGATCATGCTCATCAGCCCGCGCGAGTTGGCGGGGCGCATGGTGCAGAACAGCAATGTGAAATCGGCGGCGAAATCGGCGATCGGCATGGCGGAAATGCTGGCGCATGAGATCAAGAACCCGCTCGCGGGGATCACCGGCGCGGCGCAGCTCTTGTCGATGACGCTGGGACCGGAGGATATCGAACTGACGGATTTGATCGTGAGCGAGAGCCGCCGGATCGTGAGCCTGCTGGAGCGGGTCGAGCAATTCGGCAATATCAGCGCGCCGGATATGCGCCCGGTCAATGTGCATGACGTGCTGGACCGCGCGCGGCGCTCGGCCATGTTGGGCTTTGCCGCGCATATGGCGCTGGTCGAGGATTACGATCCGTCGTTGCCATTAGCGCTTGGCGATAGCGATCAATTGTTGCAGGTGGTGTTGAACCTCTTGAAGAACGCCGCCGAGGCGGCGCGGGGCAGGCCCGGCACGATCCGGCTACATACCTATTATGAACAGTCGCTCCGGGTGCGGCGCGGCGAGGGGGAGGGCAAGGCGCTGCCCTTGCAGATCGAGATCATCGACGATGGTCCCGGTCTGCCGCCCGAAATTGCCGATCAGGTGTTCGATCCCTTTGTATCTGGGCGTGAGAACGGGACGGGGTTGGGACTGGCGCTGGCGGCCAAAATCATCTCGGACCATGACGGCTGGATTTCGGTCAATTCCGTGCCGGGACGCACGGTGTTTCGTATCTCGTTGCAGCGGGCTGCGGACGTAACCAAGGAGGCTTGAGGATGGATGGCACGGTACTGGTCGCCGATGACGACCGCACGATCCGCACGGTTCTGACACAGGCGCTGACACGGGCGGGGTGCCGGGTGCACGCCACCTCGAGCCTGACCACGCTGATGCGGTGGGTGGCAGAGGGCAAGGGCGATGTGGTCATCTCGGATGTGATGATGCCCGATGGCAATGGGCTGGAGATGCTGCCCAAGATCGCGCAGGACCGGCCCGGATTGCCGGTGATCGTGATTTCGGCGCAGAATACGATCATGACGGCGATCAAGGCAGCGGAGGCGGAGGCCTATGATTACCTGCCCAAGCCCTTTGATCTGCCAGATCTGATGAAGCGGACGGCGCGGGCGCTGGAGAGCCGGGCGCGGCACCCCATTCGCGAGGTCGAGGCGGAGCGGCCCGAGGACCTGCCGTTGATCGGGCGAACGGCGGCGATGCAGGCGCTCTACCGGGTGGTGGCGCGGATCATGAACACCGACCTGCCGGTGATGATCTGCGGCGAGTCGGGCACGGGCAAGTCGCTGATTGCCAAGGCGATCCATGATTTCTCAGACCGGCGCACGCTGCCCTTTGTCACGGTCACGCCGGGGGATTTGCGTGAATTGGACGGGCCCTCGCGGATCATGGCGCGGGTCAAGGGCGGCACGATTGTGCTCGACGAACTGACGGACCTGCCGCCTGAGGCGCAGGGCCGGGTGGTGCGGATGATGGATGCGCCGGGCGATCATGTGCCGCGCTTCATGGCGACAAGCCGGGTGCCGCCGGGGCAGGCGCTGGAAGCGGGCACGTTGCGCGAAGATCTCTATTACCGGCTGAGCGGGGCGGTGATCGACGTGCCGAACCTGCGCGCGCGGGTTGAGGATATTCCGCTTTTGGCCGAGCATTTTCTGGCCCGCGACGAGCGCGATGGCCAGCCGGCGCGGCATCTGTCGGAGCAGGCGGCAGAACTGATGCGCGCCTATAGTTGGCCGGGCAATGTGCGGCAGTTGGAAAATGCGGTGCGGCGAATCGGGTTGACCGCGATGGCCGAGGAGATCAGCCGGACAGAGGTCGAGGCGGTGCTGGGCAATCAGCCGCGCGCCGAGCCGGTGATGCGCGAGGGGCGGGGCGAGAGCCTGACTGCCTCGGTCGCGGGGCATTTGCGGCGGTATTTCGACCTGCATGGCGATGCCTTGCCGCCGCCGGGGCTATATACGCGGGTTCTGCGGGAAATCGAGCTGCCGCTCATCGAGATTGCGCTGGATGCCACGGCAGGCAATCAGGCGAAATGTGCCGATCTTCTGGGGATCAACCGCAATACGTTGCGCAAGAAGATCACCGATCTGGATATTAACGTGACACGCCGCCGCAAGTTGATGTAAAACTGCAACAGGGTTGTTGCAAAACGGGGGCCTCGCCCTCCGGACAGCCCATATGTTGCGGGCGAGCAGGTGCAGCCCCACGAGGGAATGGGGGATGTGCGTGGTAACGCAGACACGCGGCTTCAGGGACAGACGGTTGTCGTGGGAGGGCGTGAGCCGTTTGCGGCGATTGCGGCGTGTTCAGAACGGGGCGACGCTGGGTCTTGTTCTGCTGGGGCCTGTGCTGGCCGTGGCGACCTATCTGATGATGGGGCCACTGGATCAGGGGGCCACGTCGAACGGGCTGCGGCTCATTCTGCTCTGCAACTTGATCTATGTGCTGATGGTGG
This sequence comes from Roseovarius sp., assembly GCA_047920895.1. Taxonomy (GTDB): domain Bacteria; phylum Pseudomonadota; class Alphaproteobacteria; order Rhodobacterales; family Rhodobacteraceae; genus Roseovarius. The sequence continues at coordinate 2,194 of JBLRXE010000165.1, read as the reverse complement.
CCGGGCTGGTCATGCAGCGCGTGGCGCGGATGGTGGCGGCGCGGCGCAGTCGGTCGGCCGGGTCGCGGCTGCATCTGCGGCTGACGGGGGTTTTTGCGCTGATGGCGCTCTTGCCCACGATCACCGTGGCGGTGTTTGCCACATTGTCGATCAATATGGGGCTTGAAGCGTGGTTTTCCGACCGGGTGGGCCGGGTGGTGGACAGCTCTGTTGCCGCCGCCCAAGCCTATGAAGAGGAACATCGCCGCGATCTGGAAACGGATATTCGCGTGCTGGCGCGGGTGATCAATGCCACCAAACGTGCCGCCGTGTTCATGACCGATGGCGATATCCGGCAAGTTCTGTCATCCGGCCAACGCGAGATTCAGCGCGGGCTGCGCGAGGCCTTTGTGATTGATGGCGCGGGCGAGATCCGGGCGCGCGGCGAGCGGTCCTATCTGTTCGATTACGAGCGCCCGAGTGCCGCGCAGATTGCCGAAGCGCAGGCCGAGGGCGTCGTGGTGATCCGCGATTGGGAGAATAACGAATTTCGTGCCCTGATGCCGCTTGAGGCGCTGCCGGATCGGCTGCTTTATGTCAGCCGGACGGTGGATGGGGCGATTTTGAACCTGCTCGACGAGACCAAGGAAACCGCAAATTTCTACAAGCAACGCGAGAGCGAGCGGGGGCGCGTCCTGTTCGAATTCGGTCTGCTGTATCTGGGCTTTGCGGTGATCCTGATATTGGCCGCGATCTGGCTGGGCATGTGGTTTGCCGAACGGCTGTCACAGCCGGTGGGGCGGCTCATGGCCGCCGCGCAGCGTGTGGGTGAGGGGGACCTCGACACGCAGGTGCGCGAGGAGGAGGGCGACGACGAGATTGCGCAGCTCAGCACCTATTTCAACCAGATGACGCGGCAGTTGAAGGGCCAGCGCGAGGCGCTCTTGACCAATACGCAACAGATCGAGCGGCGGCGGCGGTTGTTCGATTCCGTGCTGGGGTCTGTGTCGTCGGGTGTTGTGGGCTTGGATGCGGAGGGGCGCGTGACCTTTGTCAACCGCGCCGCCGAGCGGCTGCTGGATTGGTCCGAGGAACAGCAATCGCTGGCGCTGAATGCGGTGGTGCCGGAGTTTGGCGCGCTCTTTGACCGGCTGCGCACGGTGCCGGGCGGGTTCGTGCAAGAGGAGATCAAGGTGATGCGCGGCGCACGGCAGGAGAATTTGCTGGTGCGCATGTCCACGAGGATCAGCGAGGACGGCAGGCGCGAGGGCTATGTGGTGGCCTTTGACGACGTGACCGACCTTGTGTCGGCGCAGCGCATGGCCGCCTGGGGCGATGTGGCGCGGCGGATCGCGCATGAGATCAAGAACCCGCTGACGCCCATTCAGTTGAGCGCCGAGCGGATCAAACGCAAATTCGCGCGGCAATTGCCCCCCGACGAGGCCGCGAGCCTGGAGCAACTGACCGATGTGGTGGTGCGCCAGACCAATGATCTGCGCCGGATCGTGGATGAGTTTTCCAAATTCGCGCGGATGCCTGAGCCGGTGACGCAACAGGAAAGCCTGAGCGAGGTGTTGCGCGGTGTCGTGCTCTTGCAAGAGAGCGGGCAGCCTGATGTGCTGTTTGACCTGCGGCTTGAGGCCGCGCCGCTGCATGCCGATATTGACGCCGCGATGATTGGGCAGGCGCTGACCAACCTCATCAAGAACGCCGGTGAAGCGATTGAAACACTTCAGGAAAAGGGCGCGCCAGAGGGGCACCGCCCGATGATCCGGATCGAGAGTGCCATTGAGGGCGACCGCGCCGTGATCCGCATTTCCGACAACGGGATCGGCTTGCCGCAGGATCGCGCGCGGCTGTTCGAGCCTTATGTGACGACGCGCGACAAGGGCACGGGCCTTGGCCTGCCGATTGTGAAGAAGATCATCGAAGAGCATGGCGGAACGCTGGTGCTGGACGATGCGGAACCGTTCGAGGCGGGGGCACATGCCGGGGCGATGGCCGTGGTCAGCCTGCCGCTGGTGGTGCAGGACTTTGTAGAGGCCGATCAGGCTGTTTGAGGGACCGATGAGTGATATTCTGATTGTCGATGACGAGCGTGATATTCGGGAGCTGATCTCGGATATTCTGGAGGATGAGGGCTATGCCACCCGTCGGGCGGGTAATTCCGACGAGGCGATGGCGGCGATTGCCGCCGAGCAGCCGTGCCTTTTGA